>JBLHVA010000078.1:0-7666 GCA_047630005.1 Candidatus Endobugula sp.
AAAAACCGCTAGGAATACAAGCAGCAAATATTTTCAACGACGGTGCCAAAAACGATAACGACACCGTTATGGGTAGTTATTTACATGGCCTATTTGATAGCCCTGAATTCCTCCAACATCTTTTTCAATGGACCCACTTATCAAGCAAAGAAGCGACAGACAGCATTCAATTTGATTACACTGTATTTAAAGACGAGCAAATGAATCGACTCGCCGATATTGTTGAATCTGTATTACCATTACATGCACTTTGCGAATTATTAACAATACCGATACCTGATCATACGCAACCAAAGACAAAAGACGACTCTTCTCATGACTAGCCTTACCATCGCAGAAGCACAAGAAACAAAACCATTTAACCCCCTGCATGGCGGCAACCTCGTTAGTGCATCAGCACATTTTAATATACCTGTTGATCAATGGATTGATTTATCCACGGGCATTAACCCGGAACATTATCCTGTTGACCACTTGCCGCTTAGCAGTTATTGCGCACTCCCTTACATCTCTAATGATTTTTTAGCCGCGGTAAGACTATATTACACACCGGCTTATACCCAAAACAATACCAATGAAAGGCATACGCATATAAAAAATAATTTTTTAGCCGTTGCCGGCACACAAACAGCGATACAAGTACTGCCTACTCTATTACCACCGCTGCCAATACTATTACCAAAAGTGGGCTACCAAGAATACCGACAGCAATGGCAAAGCCGCTCACTGCCTACTAGTGATTACCCATCTATGGATTGTAGCGCTGCGGAATTACATATTGATCAAGCAATAAAGCAACAACCACAACAACACGTGCTGGTTATTAATCCTAATAACCCTACAGGCATTGCCTTTAACAAAAATAAATTAATTAGCTGGGCGCAAGCATTAGGCCCACAAGCCTACTTAATTATTGATGAAGCCTTTATTGATAGCACACCAGACAATAGTGTTCTGACCAACATGCTATCTGGGGGAATGCCGGACAACATCATCGTATTGCGTTCTTTTGGGAAGTTTTTTGGTTTAGCTGGTATTCGGCTCGGATTTATTTTTTCCAACGCCTTCATTATTCAAAAACTAGAAAAATCCATTGGTATTTGGCAGGTAAATGGGCCTGCGCAGGCTATTGCCATCACTGCATTAAGTGATTCTATATGGCAGAAAAAAAACAGGCTGGCTATTACATCTAATGCCAATTTCACAAGAGCACTGTGCTCAACCATGCAAAAAAAATGCGACTGTGTTGTTCATAGTGATTTATTTTCTTCTTACTATTTTAGCCGAAGACAAGCTGAGCACATTCATCATCAACTGGCGCTTGCAGGTATACTCACACGTGTCATTTACATAGACAAAAATAGCGCTATTTTGCGTATAGGTGTACTCTCATCCCAGAAAACAGAGCCAGCACAAAAAATACATAATCATGTTAAAAACACTCTCAATAATCTTAGGTTTTTAAAATACTAATTATGCCGTCAAAACATATATCGAAACATAGTTACACCGAATCCGAAAAGAAGAGCATTTACAAGGTAATGTCCGAGCGGCG
This sequence comes from Candidatus Endobugula sp., assembly GCA_047630005.1. Lineage (GTDB taxonomy): Bacteria > Pseudomonadota > Gammaproteobacteria > Pseudomonadales > Cellvibrionaceae > Endobugula. Next base: position 1,556 of record JBLHVA010000078.1, read on the forward strand.
TGATGTTCGACATTTCAATCAAAAACCCATTGATGATGAAACGTTTATGTCGATATTATCCGCCGCGCATTTAGCACCCAGTGTAGGATTAATGCAGCCATGGCGATTTATTCATATTAAAGCGCGTAGTTTGCGAGAGAATATTCACGCGATTGTAGAAGAAGAACGATTGCTCACTGCACAAGCCTTAGGTGAGAAAAAAGAAGATTTTCTTCGCCTAAAAGTAGAAGGGATTTTACAATGTGCCGAAGTCCTCGTCGCCGCACTGCCTGATAAACGAGAAGAGCATATTTTTGGCAGAAGAACATTGCCAGAAATGGATATAGCGTCACTTTCTTGCGCGATTCAAAACATGTGGCTTGCCGCCAGAGCCGAAGGCATTGGTATGGGATGGGTCTCTTTATTTGACCCAGAAACACTAAAGTCATTACTCAACATGCCCACTGACAGCCACCCCATTGCCGTATTGTGCCTAGGGCAAGTCGATGCATTCTATAATAAACCGATGCTAATCGAAGAGAAATGGGCAAAAGAAAGCCCTTTAGAGGAAATGATTTTCACAGATTCTTGGGGAGAAACATGATTTTTTTTCAACTGTCAAAATGAAAAGAGTTTTTTTCACCTATCGCAACGCCTCAGATGAATTTTTTTCACCTGCAAAAACCTACGTAAATAAACTTCCATCCGTTCAAATTATAAGCGCATAGAAGCATTCCAGTTCTTATGAGTTGCTAAAAACTCCAAATCAAAAAAACACTCGCCTTCAAAAATCATAAAAAAACCGTCTTTATATTGCTAAAACACCTTCGACTTATGCCGTCAACGCGTCAATCATCGACGATGAAAAATGGTGAGGAATTGTTTTTTTACTACACTTATTAATACACACCTTTGAATAGACAACGGCAAAGTAACTCATTATGAATATATACACCCCATTCAAGTCTCTATTTAAGATAACATTTAGCAGTGGAATTAATCTATCCTGGAAGCAAAAACTATCTATTGTGATTGCCATTTCTTTAATTGGCCTTGGGGTTGTTGCTGGATCAGCATTTACCGGTTTAAACAGTGTCAACAGTAGCTTTGAAATTCAAGGTAACGCGATTGATTACCAAAAGCGTTCCCTCACATTCGCTAACGACTTTCTTATTATTGAATCCAATGTGCAGACGTTGAGTTCTGATAGCGCTGACAGTTTCTTTAAAGAAGTAAATCGGTTAGCTGCCAATGCCAGAATCATGAGAGATAAAGCTCAGGCTTTAGGCTATAAAGGTCTTATATCTGCGTCAGAAAAGATAGTCGTATTAACGGAAAGTTACTTCACCATAAGAGAAAACTGGGCCGAAAACAGATCGAAATTAGGCTTTACCGCTAATGACGGTATGAAAAGCAAGATTAATACATCCGCGGCCAATATGAAAAAAGTGTCTTTTTCTATGATCAACAAACCTATCAATGGCATTATTGACGCACAAAAGGAATATTTAGTGAGTCAACAGTCAGAACAAGAAAAAATTATTGACGAATTCGTCAATGAGCTGGAAAACATTGTTATCTCTATGGACTGGCAAGAAATAGACACGGGTAAATTTATCACAAAATACCGTAAAGATTTTGAGATTGTTAGGAACTTAATAGATAAAGATAACGAAATAACAGCACCTATTGCAAGCATATCATCAAAACTTAATCAGCGAATAGGTGAACAGAATAAATTTTTAGATGATGTCGTCGTTAAGGAACTTATCAGTAACGCTAACGAATCACAAAAAACCGCCAAAAACATTATGATTGTTTCCGTCATTATTTGCGGAGTGATTACACTCATTAGCCTAGGTGGCATCGCAAGGCAACTCAACATTCAACTTAAAGGAATGCAATCTTTTTTAAACCAAGTGGCCGACGGTGACTTTTCTCAACAGCTTTCGACTAGTAACAACAATAAAGATGAGTTCACCCAGCTACGCACTGCGTCTAACCATATGGTGAGTGACATTTCGAATGTTATTGCCAAAGTAGTGGATGGTAATGAGGCCTTACTGGACGTTCGTTATCAACTGAAGAAAGCAGTGGAGCAACTCGGTGTCACTAGTGAAGAGGTGGAACAAAAAACACAACAGTCGACCGTTGCCACACAACAAATATCGTTAGCGGTTAATGATGTTGCTAAACGTGCAAGTGAAGTGAGTGCCATTGCACAAGTAGCATCTACCGAAGCTAATACCGTTGAAAAAATTATTAATGGTAGCGTGGAATCAATGGGAGACATTGCTGAACTAATTGAAACCACTCACAAAGAAATGACGAACCTGACTCAATCTGGCACTAAAATGCTAGGTATTGTTGATGTCATTAATGGCTTAGCTGACCAAACTAATTTACTTGCATTAAATGCAGCAATTGAATCTGCTCGTGCGGGCGAAGCAGGCCGAGGATTTTCTGTTGTTGCTGACGAAGTCCGAGCATTAGCACAAAAAACTGTCGGTGCTACCAGTAATATTGGCGAAATCATTAAAGGGTTTGATAACGAATCAAAACGTATGGGTGGGCTAATGGAGAAAGGGTTGAAACTCGCGTCACTGGGTCAAAAAAACTCTAACAATGCCATGACCTCTTTCGAATCAGTCCAAAGTTCTATTCAGCGAGTGGCTGTAGAAATGGATCAAGTCGTAGTGGCTGTAGAAGAGATATCGCAAAACAGTAACGACATCTCTACACAGATCGAGCATATTTGTGAACAAAGCGAGAGTACCAAGAAAACTCGCCTCACGCTAGAAGAACATACCGGGCATTTATCGTCACAAGCCAAAACCTTAGGGCAGCTAACTAGTCGATTTAAATTACCGGAATAAAAATCACTTTGTCGTTTTCAAACTAGGATGAGCGGCGGTACTTTTTGCATCGCGGTTATTTACTGGCTTTACTTTTGGACGATATACATGGGCTTGATTTTCGTCATACAGATAAGAATCTCTAAAATCATCCGTACCTAATACTGCACCAACTAAGATGAGAGAAGTACGTGTGAATTTCTTATCGCGCACTTTCTTAACAATGTCTTTTAGCGTGCCTGTCACCTTATCTTGATCTGGCCACCCGGTGCGATAGCACACTGCTACGGGGCAGTCTTCGCCATAAAAAGGCACTAGTTCGTCAACTATTTTATGGATACGTGTTACACCCAAATGAATCGCCAAGGTCGCACCCGATGCAGCCAATGCAGGTAAACGCTCGCGTTCTGGAAACGGTGTTTTACCTTCGTAGCGTGTCATAATGATTGTTTGTGACACACCAGACAAGGTCAGTTCTTTACCTAACCATGCAGCCGATGCCGAGGTTGCGCTGACACCAGGTATAATCTCATAATCAATTTTCATTTTTTCTAGACGACGAATTTGTTCGCCTATCGCACCATATAAAGACGGATCACCAGAATGTACTCTAGCCACGTCTTTATTATCTTGTTGCGCTTGCTCGATCATTTGCATAATCTCATCAAGATTCATCGCGGCAGTGTCAACGATTTTTTCTGCTGTCGATTCTACATCAGCAAAAATAGCTCTGGGGACTAACGATCCAGCATACAATATCACTGGCGTTTTTTTCATGGCGTTTAATGCTTTAATCGTGATGAGTTCAGGATCACCTGGACCTGCACCAATAAAATATACTTTCATTTTCTTTCCTATTGTTGATCACTACAAACTTTTCTTATGACTGAGGTCTGTTCACGATGACTTGTCACTTATAGTCTCATCATGGATTATTATTTCTATCGTAATATCGGACTATTATTTCTACCGTCATACCGGACTTGATCCGGTATCTAATTAGTATTCATCACTATAGATTGCGGATAAGCAAAAAACGCTTTCCGGAATGACGGGGTTTTTACACATAGCTTTTACATACTTCTTTATTTACAACTTTTTACTATAGCCACGAGGTGTATACACCCACTGTTTATCGTCATAACTAATATGCCGTGTTTCACTATTCCCCACCGACACAAGAGTAAACATATCCACATCTTTGGCGTCTAACTTATCCAGTGTGGTGATAGTGATAGATTCGTCTTCCCGTGTCAGCTGTCGACCTAAAACAACCGGCGTTGAGGCGGGCCGATATTGCAGCAATACATCTCTTGCGGTATTAATTTGCCAATCCCGCTTTTTAGAACGTGGATTATAAAAAGACACGACGAAGTCGCCTTGCCCAGCGCTGTGTAAACGCTTTTCGATGGTCTCCCACGGCGTTAACAAGTCAGACAAGGAGATAGTACAGAAGTCATGCCCTAACATTGCGCCTACGCGACTAGCAGCAGCTTGCATGGCAGAAATACCGGCTACCACTTCGATATCCACAGCTAACCATTCAGGGTGATCTTCTTTGCCTTGTAGTTGTTGATCGAGTAATTCGAATACCAAGGTCGCCATGGCATAAATACCTATATCGCCACTGGAAATGAGTGCTGTTGTTTTCCCAGACGCGGCTAAATTCAAAGCCAGTCGAGCGCGCCCAATTTCTTCGCCTAGGGGTAAATCGTGATGATTTTTACCGTCGCATACATCTCCTAACAAATCCAAATACAAGCCATAAGCTACTAACTCGCCACTGGCGTTAATTGCCGCGATGGCTTTAGGCGCAATGAGGTCTTTATCACCGGGGCCAGTTCCTACTACGTATAATTTCGTCATATTATCTCTGTTGGTTAATTACTGACTATTAAATTCTAAGCCTACTATTTAATCTCTCACCCTACGTTTCACTATCTAATCCTTCTACTCATTACATTAACAAGTCACACTATTTTCATTCTTCGCATGATTTACACACCTCGTACCGGGCTTGACTCCACTACTGTCGGGATGGTTTCAATTTCTTCATTTTTCCTAACGTTATCTTGTTACTTTCTTTAGCTACTTTTTTTAGCTACTTTCTTTACCTCAAAGAAAGTAGCTAAAGAAGGAGGGTCCTATTGGGAGGCCGTGCCTCCCATGGATGGGTGGTGCTTGAAAAACGCATGAGCAGTTTTTTATCGGCTCCTCTGCGCGCTTCGTCAGAAAAGACGCTTGCCGGTGCTAGCCGAAATTAAGTTTCCCTTAACTAAACATTCACCTAATCTAGAGTCTATAAAAGTTACTGCAATTTCACTTAATTTATCCCGGACAGTAGTGGTGCTTGATCCAGTATCCGACACCCCATATCTAATCAATAATATGAACCCTAGATTCCGAATACGCAAAAAGCGCTTTTCGGAATGACGTAATACGTGAATCAGTCAGAGCGAATATGAACGAGCAATCGCGCAAGTCGCTTTGGTATTTTTTTGTTTCGCTAAGATTAATTCTGGTGCTGACTGCGCTACTATTTTAGCGCTGTATAAGGCTGCCGATTCTGCCACACCATATACGCCAACTGTATTAAACACATAATCTGAAGGTGTCTGTAATAATCCTTCAACGGTTGTTAACTCAGCAACCGAATAAGTATGGAAGGGCTTACCATGAAAATTGGCACACTCAATAATACCTAACTCATCTAATTTAATATCTATACTATTTATACTCGATATATCGTTGATGCTTAATTTCGCCAGCTGAAGGCAGTGTTGTAATAACGACTCTATCATTTCGACAGGGCAATACCGCTCACAACCAATGCCAACACTGTACACGGGGCGTAAATAATTCTTTGCCGTAGTGAGTACAAGCTGCGCTGATATTTTTTCTGATATTTCTTTGGCCCATTGATTGGCTCCACCTTCGTGGCCTGACAACAGGGGAATAACAAAGCCGCCCTGTTCATCTAACACCAACACAGGAGGATCATCAAACTTGTTTGCCAACACCGGCGCAAGGGTTCTCACCACGATACCAGTAGCGCAAATAAAAATTAGCGGATGTCCCGCAACAAACACTTGCTGAACGGTATTCGCAAATGGTTTGGGCTTAAACCATACTTCACTCTCGTCAATGAATAACTGTAAACGCCGAGCAAGCGCTAAGCCAGTATCCGTTAGGGCGATAATATAGGGATTTTTAATTGAAGTAGTCATCATCTATATAGTTAAAATATTACTATCTGTTGAATTTCATCATGCCGGAC
>JBLHVA010000079.1:0-7647 GCA_047630005.1 Candidatus Endobugula sp.
TCCACGGGGCGATCAGACTGCTTCCAATACTCTATAATAGGGTCAATCCACTGCCAAGCAGCTTCCACTTCGTCACCGCGCATAAATAACGTTTGATCACCACGAACCACATCCATTAATAAACGCTGATAAGCATCTTGTGACTGTACTAATGTCGTGGGAGCCGTCTCTAAGGTCGTTTCTTTCAAACGCATACCGCCATGACCCGGTTCTTTTGTGGTGATTTCAATATCAATACTTTCATCGGGCTGTAAACGAATCACCAAGGCATTGGGTTGTACTTCTTGTGAGGTTTTGCCAAAAATAAAATGTGGCATTTTTCTAAACACAAACACAATTTCCATTGCCTGCTCAGACAAACGCTTACCGGTTCTCAGGTAAAAAGGCGTTCCCGACCAGCGCCAATTATCTATATAAAACTGTAACGCCACATAGGTTTCGGTTTGACTAGACTTTTTATCCACGTCTTGCAAGTACCCTGAACATTCTGCACTCTCACCATAACTCTCACTATACTGTCCACGTACCGCATTTGCATTCATATGTTCGTTTGTTAACGGTTTAAGGCTTTGTAAGACTTTTAGCTTTTCATCCCGCACGCTATCCGCATCAAAAGTAGCTGGCGGCTCCATGGTACTCAAGCAAATCACTTGTAATATATGATTTTGCACCATATCTCGCAAGGCACCTGCATTATCGTAATAACCGCCACGCCCTTGCACACCAATTTTTTCAGCGGCGGTAATTTGTACATGATCAATATAATGAGAATTCCACAAAGGTTCGAACATAATATTGGCAAACCGCAAGGCCATTAAATTCTGAACGGTTTCCTTTCCTAAATAATGATCAATTCGATAAATACGGTTTTCGTCATATACACTACGCAATAACTTATTTAAGTGCACAGAAGAAGGCAAATCAAAACCTAATGGTTTTTCAACCACAAGACGTGATGTAGTGTGCAACTGATTCGCTTTCAAACCAGAAACAATCGGGTCGATTAATGAAGAATCTACAGATAAATAAAATACCGTCACACGATCATCATTTTTCAACGCAATAAAGGTTTTTAATGCAGACCAATCATCATCATTAAAAACATCTATCACCTGATAATACAGCAAACACAGAAACCGTTTTAGAACGACATCATCAATACTGATGGATGACGCACTGTCTTTAATAGCATCTTCGGCTATTAAACGAAATGCCTGCTTATCTACATTCGTTCTAGCGCAAGCAATAATACGGGAATCGTCAGGAATTTGACCATCGGCAAAGCGATAGTATAAGGCTGGCAATAATTTTTTACGCGACAAGTCGCCGGTAGCACCAAACACCACATAATCGAATACATCAACAGGTATAACCGTATGACTCACTTCACATACTCACTTTACGATGACACACCAAAGCAATAAACCAAAAAAGGGCTGACAACAACAATGAAGGAAGCGACGCCTGACTTTTAGCTTTATTTTTCAGCTACTCAATTTAGAATAGCGATTTCACTTAACTTAAGAATAGACTATTAACACGTGTGAGGAGCACCCTCATACTAGCTACCCGTTATCCGTGATAACCCACTCACTGTCTACGTTACAAACAATGGCATCATGTATTACTAAAAGCACGGAGCATTGGATAACCAAATAAATACGCTCAACGCCATATAGAGCATCAAATCAAGAAAAACACTAAAATCAACTATTATTCACTTCTAATGAACTTTAAAAAAAAATTGCAGTCCTAAAAAGCACATAATAACAATACACGGCTAACACTGTGATTTTATATTTTCACTTTGGAGAAAACGATGAAAAAAACAACCACTTCACTATTAATCACCAGCGCTATTGCTAGCGGTCTATTCATGGCAACGGCACAAGATGCTGTAGCCGGTCCTAAATTTAAAGCTGAAAAATGCTATGGCGTATCTAAATCAGGCAAGAATGATTGTGCTGCTGGACCAGGCACTAGCTGTGCAGGCACATCGACTAAAGATGGCCAAGGTAACGCGTGGATATTTGTGCCTAAAGGCAGCTGTGATCGTTTAGTAGGTGGTTCTACCGAGCCAACTGACGCGAATTTGCCTAGCTAACATTTACCCTAGTGTTAATGTATTCGCTTTTCTAAAAGGCCAGTGTAAACTGGCTTTTTTTTCATTCTGTTACATCGTTTATTCTCATGAACCCAAAAAAATTACATGGCGTAGGCATTGGTTTAAAAGCACAACATTACGATGACATTTTGCGCACCAAACCCGCTATCGATTGGCTAGAAGTACACCCAGAAAACTATATGGGTGCTGGCGGTTTGCCGCATAAATATTTGCGTGAAATCACCGAAACCTATCCCTTATCCATGCACGGTGTTGGTTTATCATTAGGCAGTGCAAATGGCGTAAGTGACGAACATTTAGCCGCATTAGCTCATGTGGTTAAGCGTTATCAGCCTGCACAAGTGTCTGAGCATTTATCGTGGAGCCATTGGAATCAACACTTTCTCAACGATTTATTGCCCCTGCCTTATAACCAAGAATCCTTAGCAGTTGTCGTGGATAATATTCATAAAGTGCAAGATGCACTTAAGCAAAAAATTTACATTGAGAATCCATCAAGCTACCTTGGGTTTCATCAAAGTGATCTCAGCGAAACCGATTTTTTACGCGAACTAGCAAAACAAACCGACTGTGGTTTGTTATTGGACATTAACAATGTGTATGTTTCGGTCAATAATCAACATGGCATTCAAAATAGCTCTCAAGACAATACTCAACACAGCCCTCAACATCAGTTGGTAGAAGACTACATTAACGACTACCCTCTTGCGGCGGTAGGCGAGATACATTTAGCGGGACATGCACAAGAAACAATCGAAAATGAAATAGTCTTAATAGATGATCATGGGTCGCCGGTAATCGACGAAGTGTGGGATCTATATAGCTATACTATGCAAAAAATAGCCACTCAAACAGACACCCTACCACCGGTATTAATTGAATGGGATACCGATATCCCTGAACTCGATCAACTGATTGAAGAAGCAGAAAAAGCACGTCAATTACAAATACTCTCCTCAATAAACACCAACCCCGATAGTCTGGGCGGCGCGTAATGAGTCAACAAAACGATGCAGAAAACAGCACCGAAAATAGTATTAACCACGCCACCGAGCTAGCCCATTGGCAACAAGGTTTTTATGACGCGTTACTCGGTGAGCTATCACCTGATCTCCAGCAATCGTTTCAAACCACATCAAATAAAGCTAGCCAACAGCGTTTTGCGATATACCAAAACAACGTATTTTATTCATTGACTACTGCCTTAGGCGATTTGTATCCCGTGGTTAAAAAGCTCGTGGGTGACGATTTTTTTACCGGCACTGCAGGTATTTATTTTCGTCAACATCCACCGCAACAAGCCGCTATGGTATTTTTAGGTGAAAAATTTGCTGATTTTTTGTGCAACTTTGAACACACTAAAACAATGGCGTATCTACCCGACGTTGCCGCGCTAGAATTAGCAAGACATCGGGCGTATCATGCGAGAGATAAGACAGCGTTAACCACAGAAGTGATTGCATTGATTGCGCCAGAAGTGCTCGCTCAATCGCTTATTGAACTTCACCCTTCGCTGCAATGTATTCAATCGCCAGAGCCTATTTTTAGCATCTGGCAAAATAACCAAGAAGAAACGAACGACTCACAAAAAACCGTTAATCAACAAGCATCTGTGCAGCTAGGTGAACCACAACAGGTTTTAATAGTCAGACCTGTATACAGTATCAATATGTATCAAGTGCCCGATGATATTTATGCATTCATACAGTATTTACAACAAGGCTGTACATTGGCAGAAGCGATTGAAAACACACTAGACAAGCATGCCGATTTTGATGTGGGTAACAGCATACAATTTGCATTACACACACAACTATTTAGCGATATTATTTCATCATAAAAACAAGAGGAAGGTCTCAAAAATGAAAAACTACTTATGCAGAATTTTAGGCCCTATTAATAGCCTATTATCAATGATCCCTGAATGGATCGTAAATTTAGCGATGCGTTTGGTGATTTTTAAAGTATTTTGGTTTTCAGTACAAACCAAGATCACAGGGCTAACTATTGGAGGGCAACACTTTGCTTTCTGGAATGTGACCGACAGTACATTTTTACTTTTTGATTTCGAGTACGGTATTCCGCTGATTCCAAGTGCACTTGCTGCTTATTTAGGCACTTTTGGTGAGTTTTTCTTAGCTCTGATGATTTTATTCGGCTTTATGACGCGCTTTGCTGCGTTAGGGTTAATGGTCATGACAATGACAATTCAATTCTTTGTCTACCCTGATGCATGGTGGAGTGTTCACGTATACTGGGCGCTTATCTTGCTGTATTTAATGCGTAACGGTGGTGGCTTATTCTCTGCAGACCGCCTATTACTGAAACGCTAATACTATCAACACCGTTGTTGTTAAAAGCCGCTAATCGCGGCTTTTTTTTGGAATGCATTTTTACAATACATCTACTTTTTAACTCATCACGTATTAATTTTTTTAGCCTTTAGTTTCAAGTAAAAACATATGTTTTTACTTCACCACAGGATATTACTAATGAGTTTTGAATTACCTGCGTTACCTTATGATAAATCCGCTCTAGAGCCTCACATATCTGCAGAGACCGTAGACTACCACTATGGCAAACACCATCAAGCTTATGTAACCAAGCTGAATGATGCTATCAGCGGTACAGCCCTTGCGGATCAATCGCTGGAAGATATTATAAAAAAATCAGAAGGTGGTGTCTTTAACAATGCCGCACAGATATGGAATCATACTTTTTATTGGCATAGCCTAAGCCCAAATGGTGGCGGTAAAGCAAACGGTAAAGTAGCGGCAGCTATTGATACGCAATGGGGAAGCTACGAAGAGTTTGTCAGTGATTTTTCAGCAAAAGCAGCAGGCAACTTCGGTTCTGGCTGGACATGGTTAGTGAAAACGCCCGAAGGAAAGCTCGACATTGTGAATACCGATGATGCGGGATGCCCTCTTACTGGCGACAACACACCGCTACTCACCTGCGATGTATGGGAACATGCCTATTATATTGATTATCGCAATGCACGACCTAAATATGTAGAAGCATTTTTTAAGTGGGTTAACTGGGAGTTCGCTGAAAAGAACTTTTCGGCAGCTTAACAATTCATCTGATGCCGAGTCTAACTCGGCATCAGATCGCCCACATAAAAGGCCAGCCTTCGAGGAGGGAGCACGCTTTTTGTGGACGATTTACAATGTGTTTGTTAGTGGTTTTACGTATGCCTCTAATCGATTTTGTATGTGATCTTCAGCGTTCCTTTGCCGGACTTTTGAAGCCGGTATACGAGCTTCATATCTTGGCTATACCAATCACCGCTCCATTTAAAATCTACTTCTCCTGTTACACGTTCAGCTTTATACACCGTATCATTTAGCATTAACTCGATAACCCCATCAGCGGTAGAGTAACCTTCAGCACGTAACGTATACCCTGAAGGGAATTCGCTGCCATTTGATTGTAAAATAAATCTTGTGGATGTACTCAAATCCAAAATATATTCATCACCAAACCACGAACATGAAGATAGAATAATTATCAGCAGTACATAGAAAATTTTGTTCATATCACTAACAACGATCTATAATGCACCAAATTCAATTACTTCGACTCACCACGCCCTAGAAACTTACGGTCTTCCACATTAATTTTAATGGTCTCACCATTAGATATATGTTCTGGGACTTGCACCGTTAACCCAGTCACTAGCACTGCAGGCTTACTTCGCGCAGAAGCAGAAGCGCCTTTAATCGAAGGATCTGTTTCGACAATTTCCAACTCCACTGACGAAGGTAGGTCTAACGCGACGGGCGCATCGTTCACAATTATCACTTGAAGACCTTGCGTATGCTCGGTAATAAATAACAATTCGTCTGCAATAGCGTCTTTATTAAAGCTATACGGTGTGTAATCTTCGTTATCCATAAAGACATATTCATCGCCATCGGCATAAGAAAACATCACTGAACGACGAACTAAGTCCGCTAGTGCGAGCATTTCTGAATCTTTGTATGACTCGTCTACTTTTGCATTAGTGGTTACGTTGTACATCCGCATACGATAAATACTGCCACCGGCACGGCCTTGGGGCACAGAGCGCTCAATATCGCGCACAATATACGCTTCACCGTTAATCTCAATGGCGGTATTCTTTTTAATTTCACTCGCTTTTGGCATAAGTTGGCTCTTTAATAAGGATAATAAAAACTATAATAATTTGTTACTCACTGTGCTGAAACTCGATTCTACAACAGAATGTCCATTCAAAAACCTATTAGATAATATAAATAGTCGCCGTTGTGATTAATCAGCCGAATATCCATAGATATAATAAGGTCTAAATAGATTAAATGAGAACCACAGCAACGATGATTTACGTAAATTCCTGTGATACAGCTGACCTGATCACACGACTGGTTTACAATAGACTTTATTCATATTAATAAAAGATAGGCTCTTTCATGTCTGTAACGATTAAAACACCTGAAGAAATTGAAAAAATGCGCATTGCCGGGCGTATGGCGGCAGAAGTACTAGAAATGATCGGCGATCATGTAGTGGCAGGTGTGACGACAGAAGAGTTAGATCGCATCTGTCACGACCACATCGTCAATATTCAAAAAGCGATCCCTGCTTGTCTAGGCTACAGAGGCTTTCCTAAGTCTGTTTGCACATCGGTCAACCACGTTATCTGCCATGGCATCCCTTCGGACAAGAAAAAACTGAAGAACGGCGATATTATCAATATTGACGTTACGGTAATTTACGAAGGCTATCATGGTGATACCAGCAAAATGTATTTTGTCGGCACGCCAATAGCGCACGCTGAGCGCTTAGTACAAATCACCCAAGAATGCCTTTATAAAGGTATCGAGCTAGTCAAGCCAGGCGCACGTCTTGGGGATATAGGGCATGTTATACAACAGTATGCTGAAGCCCATCACTACACGGTGGTAAGAGAATATTGCGGTCATGGCATTGGCCATACTTTTCACGAAGAACCACAAGTACTGCACTACGGTAAACCAGACACCGGCATGGCACTAAAAGAGGGCATGTGTTTCACTATTGAACCAATGGTGAACGCAGGTAAAGCACAAACCAAGCTAAAAAATGATGGCTGGACTGTTGAAACAAAAGACGGTCGTTTATCTGCTCAATGGGAACATACACTACTGGTAACGGCTACTGGCGTAGAAGTTCTTACTGCACGTAAAGAAGAGTCGTTTTCGTAGTTAACATATGCGTGGTGGTGTCATTATTGCATCACCACTATGAACAATAACGACCATCCAAGAAAGCACCCTCATCATGAATCGCCCAACTATTCCCACGTTTGAACAATCTATTTTCGGTTTTGACGAAAAAGCATTTGGCCGCGCACTTCAAGCCGCCAGTTCGATCATCACGCCGTTCAAGGATGCACAAGAAGCGATTAACCGCCACCTCGATATGCGATTCCACGAAGGGGAGAATGTACGCAAGTTAATTAATACCCGCGCACGAATGATTGACTGCTTGATTCATTATGCTTGGCACCAGTTCCC
>JBLHVA010000080.1:0-7632 GCA_047630005.1 Candidatus Endobugula sp.
TTAATTTTATCAGCCAAAAGCAAGCTCCTGCTCAATAGCGAAACAGATACTCATGGCTAAATTGCGCGCAGACCAACTCACCAAGCAGCTCGCTAGTCAAGCGCAAGATAAACTGGCACCAGTTTATCTTGTCAGCGGTGATGAAACATTAGTCGTGCAAGAAACCTGTGATGAAATTCGACGAGCCGCAAGAAAAGCCGGTTTTACGGAAAGAGAACGTCATCACGTTGACAAACAATTTGAGTGGCCGCGGCTACTCGCTTCATCTAACAGCTTATCGCTATTTAACGATAAGAAGATTATTGAATTACGTATTGAGAATGGCAAACCAGGCGCTGAAGGCAGCAAAACCATTTGTGAATATTTAGCACACGCAAGCGATGACAATCTTTTACTCATTGTCACACCTAAACTAGATAGCGGCACGCAACGCTCCAAATGGGTTAAACAAATCGAAAAAGCGGGCTACTGGATTCCGATTTGGCCAATAAGCGCAGCTCAGCTACCGCGATGGCTACAACAACGCTTACAACAAGCAGGACTGAAAGCCGATAGCCAAACAATTGAATTACTCGCTACACGTATAGAAGGTAATTTATTAGCTGCGCATCAAGAAATTGAAAAGTTACGCTTATTAACCAAAGATGAATGGCTATCGCCAGAGTTAATTGCCAACACTGTTGCCGACAGCGCGCGCTACGACGTTTTTGGCCTAGTAGACAAAGCCTTAATGGGTGATGCTCGCGGTGCTGTACGCAACCTTAACGGGCTAAAATCTGAAGGCACCGAGCCGATTACTATTTTATGGGCATTAGCACGAGAAATAAGAGTACTGCTGACCATTGCCAGTGCTGTCGCTCAGGGACAAAACTTTAGCTGGGCAGCCAAAAATGCGGGCGTATGGGATAAACGACAACCTTTAGCACAGCAAGCATTAAACCGATTACACCACAAACAACTCACTCTTTTATTACGCCAAGCAAATGGCATCGATAAAGCAATCAAAGGTCTACGCAATGCCGACACATGGAACGAACTTACCGAACTACTACTTAACTTATCTGGCACACAGGCGATCAATATGAACAATCAACGCTTGTCTTTACAGTCATAGGCGCTATATTTAATGACTATGATTAAAGTAAAAACTAAAAAAGAGATTCGCCAAGAACTAGACGATGAAATCAATGCATTCTTAACCGGCGGCGGTGAAATAAAAGACGTTCTCCGAGGCGCTAGCGGCAAAGAGCTTGGCGCCAATTTAAACAACAACATCCCATTAAACGAAGGCAAAAAAACTCGCACCTTATTGGTCGATGAAATTAAAGCTCTAGACGAACGCAAGCAAAACAAGTCGAAAAGCGATGCTAACAAGACACCTCGCAAGCCTAAAAAAAAGATCATTTATGATGATTTTGGTGAACCATTACGTGAGGTTTGGGAATAGACTTAAAAAATAGCACTTGACTAGAACACTGCTTTATTTATCTAAGCGGTGTTCTATGGCATATCGGACTAGGCCCGATGTCGTATCAATCAGTAGTTTTTGTTTGATATTACGCTTATGCGTCTCTACGGTTCGCGCACTGATTTCTAACTGACTAGCGATAGACTTATTGTTATTACCATGAGATATCAAACGTAAAATCAACTGCTCTCTCGTGGTCAATATATCGCCTTTGTTCGACGTATTTTCTTGCACTAAAATCTCTGCCACTTCACCGCTAAAGTACTTTCCACCTTCATAGACTTTATGTATAGCGGCAATCATTTCCTCTCCAGATATATCCTTAAGCAAATACCCTTCAGCACCAGAACGTATCACACTCACTATATATTCCTTGTCGTCATGCATACTCAACATAATCACCCGTACTCTGGAAAACTTCTCTTTTATAATTTCCAGCGCATCCATACCGTTCATTTCAGGCATACTAATGTCCATCATCACCACATCAGGAATACAGTATTCAAGCTTTTCCAATAACTCCTTACCATTTTCCGCTTCTGCGACAACATCTATACCTTCATGCATATTGAGCCGCGCAGCGATGCCCTCTCGAAACAATGGATGATCATCAACTAGTATTATTTTTATCATTATTATCTACTTGTTTTATTAACTAAATTTTAAGTAATTTTTAGGGATCTTAGCTTCGATTAATGTACCCGATTTATCCGATTTAATAGAAAAAACACCTTTATGGTAGCTTAATCTCTCGTGCATATTACGCAAACCAATTCCTACCATAGGCGATTTATTGCGATTCAGTGATGCCACATCAAAACCGGTACCATTATCCTTAATTGACAACACCAGCCAACGACCTCGAACACCAATCGCAACATTCACTTCAGTAGCGCTTGAGTGCCTCTCGACATTTGTTAGCGCCTCTTGTGCTACGCGGTAAAACGTTGTCTTAATCTCTAGAGACAACATATTTTTAACGGCTACTTTATCTAAATCAACACTAATACCTGTGCGGCGAGAAAAATTATCTGACAATGACTCGATGCCTGCAGACAGCCCATGATCATCTAATATTCGAGGATGTAAATCGCGGGAGATCCGACGTAAATCTATTAATGTTTGCGCTATTTTTTCTGTCGTTAATGCTAAATCTTCTTCTGGGCTTTGATTTTTTTTAATTTTTAGCAGTGCCGTTTCAATAGAAAACTTGGCGCTAGCGATGAGCTGACTGATACCATCATGAAGCTCGCGCGATACACGTCGGCGCTCCTCTTCTTGAGCGGTTAAAATCCGTTTAGTTAACTCCTGTAATTTTACATCAGCCAACTTTCTTTCACTAAACTGCAATAATAAGCCGGTAGCAAATACAGCGATAACGGCGATAATCCCGATGGCTAAAATGACATAAGATGCTGCAATGATTTTACGATCAATAGAGAACTGAATACTCGAAACCTGCTCTTCAACATCGTCAATATAAACACCCGTGCCTAGCATCCACCCCCACTTTTCGAGCATAACGGAGTACGCCATTTTTGTTCCCACCTCACCGGCAGAAGGTTTATCCCATAGGTAAGTTAAATAGTCGCCACCCGCTTGTGCGTTTTTGACTAACGCTTGAATCAAAAAGATACCTGACTCATCCTGCAACTCCCACCAATTTTCCCCTATCCGAAAAGGCTGTATTGGGTGCACAACTCCCACACCATCTGTCGTGTAAGCAAAGAAATAGCCATCTTCTTTATAAATAAGATTAGTTAATACATTTTTAGCTAATTCTTGCGCCACCCCAGTATCTATATCATCGTTATTATAAAGGTGATCAATAGATGAGAGCGCCAATAAAGTATAGTTTTTAAGCTCTACTTGGCGACGTTCAATCACACTATTTTTATACGCCGTAGCGGTTTCTAAGGATAATTTATCAAATTGATACTGGGTGACCAAGACCACGAGCAACATAGCAACAGCAAGAGGTAATACTGCCAATAATTGAATTTTTTGTTTTAAATTCATACTCATCCTATTTAATGCGCGACCTAGTAATGGTCAATGTACGCTCATTTTTCTCAGCGAGATAACTAAGACAATAACAATATGTCATCAAGCCTTTTATCAAACCATAGCCATGCACTAAAAAACAACATTTGTCGCTATTTTCATCAGGAAATCGAAAAAAACTAGAAAAAACCTACCAATCTACGGGATAACCCGTAGGCCATCTCAGTGCACCTACGGATGTTTTATTGTCATTTAGCACTATAATGGTTAGGCTGTATATTATTTACAAAAACTATGATCATAATTTAGATAACAGAGGTCAAAATGAAAATACATCAAATTGCTATCGTAACACTAGCATCACTCTTATTAGTCGCTTGTGGCGGAGAAAAAGAAGAAAAAGCAACAGACAACACCGTAGAAAAAGAAGTCATAGAATGGCGGTTAGCAGAAACATGGCCAACTAACTTTCCTATTTTTGGCGACGCTGCAAAGCAAATGGCACAAAATGTAAAAGAAATGTCGAATGGTCGCCTTCTCATTAATATTGACTCAAAGAATAAGCACAAAGCGGCATTGGGTATTTTTGATTTTGTAAAGAGCGGTCAATATCAAATGGGGCATTCCGCTTCTTACTACTGGAAAGGTAAAGATATTAACACCTTGTTCTTTACTACCATGCCATTAGGCATGATTACCGCTGAGCAATATGCTTGGTACTATTATGGTGGTGGTCAAGAACTCGCTAAAAAAGTCTACGACAAACACGGCATCATGTCTTTTCCAGGCGGTAACACTGGCAACCAAATGGGTGGCTGGTTCAAAAAAGAAATCAACTCCGTTGATGACTTGAAAGGTCTTAAAATGCGTATCCCAGGATTTGCTGGCGAAGTGTTAGCGAAACTAGGTGCAAAACCAACCAACATTCCGCCGGGTGAGCTATACACCGCACTAGAGCGCAATACAATTGATGCCTTAGAATGGGTTGGCCCGTCATTAGACCTACGCATGGGCTTCCACAAAATCGCCCCTTACTACTACACTGGCTGGCATGAGCCTGCAACTGAGTTGCAGTTTATGATCAATCAAAAAGCCTTTGAAAAGCTACCTGCAGACCTACAAGCTATTGTTAAAATTGCGGTAAAAGAAGCAGCATTCCAAGTAACGGCTCAGTCGTATCATGAAAGTGCGGTTAATTGGGAAACCATGAAAACTGAGTTCCCTAATATTCAAGTCAAATCTTTCCCTGAGTCAGTCATGTCGGCTCTAAAGAAAGCTAACACGGAACTATTAGCCGACTTAGAAACAAAAGGTGGCCTAACCGCTGAAATCATTCGGTCTCAACGTGAGTACATGAAAAAAGCGCGTAAATGGACTGAAATTTCGGACAAAGCTTACTTGAATAATCTTTAATAGTTCAGTAAATATTAATAGAAATAGTAGTAAAAGGAAGGCTCCTCACGGAGCCTTTTTGATTTATCAGTCAATAATAACGTAGTATGCGGAGGCAATACTCGCTAATGGAACAGCTGGACAAGTCATGTATTGTTTTCATCGGCTACAATCAGGCGACTCCACCTCGATGATAATTTAATCAAGCTTATTCAGATATTACTTATAAATATAACAATGTTTGTCAGTCTCAATCAATAACAATATTGCCCTACCTCCAAGGTAATGTATCTCCAAGGTAATGAAAAAATGAAAACGACGTTACGTTTCCTCAATAAAATTATCGACTTCTCAGGTTACATTTGTATCGCAGCACTCTTACTGATGATTCTAAATGTATTCCTTGATGTCTTCGTCCGCTATGCCGTCTTTGGGCTATTGCAGCACCTCCAATGGTTTGCCGCTATTGATTGGTTTAACGAGCACTTAAGCTGGCTCGGTGGTGTCGGAATGCAAGAGTTAGAATGGCATTTCTTTTCGCTTATGTTTTTAATGGGCTTAGGTTATACCTTAAGAGAAAACGGTCATGTACGCGTTGACGTGCTATACGATAACTTTTCAAGAAGAAAGCAGGCTTGGATCAATATTACTGGCGGAATTATTTTTGCACTACCTTTTTGCGCATTGATCGTTTATTACGGCAGCGACTTTTTCTATGAATCTTTTACCAGCATGGAAAATAAGGGCGACCCCGGTAGCCTACCTCGGTTATGGCCGGTAAAGTTAATTATTCCTGTTGCCTTTAGCTTTTTAGTACTGAGTATTATCACGGTTATTTTAAGTGAGTGCATGGTGCTAAAAGAAGGCGGTAAAGGAAACGAAGAAGACAAACAAAAAAGCATCACTAGTACAGAAGGAGACGCAACATGATTGGTATTTATCTATTTGTTTTTGCTCTCATTCTATTATTTGCTGGTTACCCTATCGCACTAACTTTTGCAGGTTTATCGCTGTTGGTCGGCTTTTGGATTGAAGGAGTTGAGCTATTTGCGTTTATGCCTTATCGACTTTATTCAATTATGGGCAATACCATTCTGATGGCGATTCCCATGTTTATTTTTATGGGTATTATGCTGCAAAAAACCGGATTAGCAGAACGTTTATTGGAATCGATGGCCAAACTATTCTGTAGCCGTCCCGGTGGCTTAGCTATTTCAACTATATTAGTGGGCGCATTTTTAGCAGCATCCACCGGCGTGGTTGGCGCAAGTGTGGTTGCCATGGGTGTTATTTCATTACCCGTGATGCTGAAATATAATTATGACCAGCGCCTTGCAACTGGCGTCATTTGTGCAGCGGGAACCTTAGGACAAATCATCCCACCGTCTATTATCTTAATTATCTTAGGCGATGTCATGGGAGTACCGGTGGGCGATTTATTTAAAGCCGCAATGATACCCGCGTTTGTATTGGTTGGATTCTATTTAGTCTACGTTATTGGCTATACCACACTCAACCCTTCTGCTGCGCCGGCAATACCCTCTACCGACGACAATGTTTCAGATCTTATCAAGAATGCACTCAAGAATATTATTCCACCTTTAGCATTAATCGTTATTGTATTGGGCTCAATTCTAACAGGCATTGCCACACCAACAGAGTCATCAGCACTTGGGGCTATTGGCGCATTATTACTCGCTAAACTTTACGGACAACTTGAAATCTCAATGGTGATGAGTGCCTCAAAAGAAACCGTTAAAGTCACCTCGATGGTTTTTGCTGTGTTAATAGGTGCAACCGCTTTTTCCATGATTTTCACTTACTCTGGCGGCGATACGATTGTAGAAGAATTTATGTCGAGCTTACCCGGTGAAAAATGGACGTTCTTATTGCTATCTATGCTCGCCATTTTCATTTTGGGTTTCTTTATCGACTTTGTTGAGATCGCCTTTATTGTCGTGCCGATTCTTGCTCCGATCGCAGAGTTAATGGGCTTAAATATGGTTTGGTTTGCTATCCTCATCGCAATGAATCTGCAATCATCCTTTATGACACCACCGTTCGGCTTTAGCCTGTTTTACCTTAAAGGCGTTTCACCGCCAGAGGTAAAAACCAGCACCATTTACAAAGGGGTTATCCCGTTTATTCTTATTCAAATGTTTGTTGTCTTCTTACTCGTGCTATTTCCTGAGTACTTAGGGTTTACGATGTAAACCCCTTTTTTTATTTTCATCGCAGGCTATTAATATCACATCAGATTAATAGTCGTACTCCCCATACAGAGCAAACACTATGTACGGGGAGTATGTTTGAGCATCTATAGAGAATATCACTCAAACAAATATATAAAACAACCGCCTACTTTCAATATTCCGCACCAAAAAGGTGACACTTACGTGTAAACGAATAAAAACCTGCACCAAAAAAGTGAATTTTCGCCGAAAAGAGTCGAATATCTTGAAAAAACCGTTCATATGGCGCAAAAAGACTGTTTGTAGGAATGGGGCTAGTTTTTTAATCCTAGCTGAATTACTCTGGGAAGGATTTTGCAAGTTGATTATTAATAAGCTCTATCTCAGTATATCTAACTATAATCATTTTACATTAACGCTTACTTAGCTCTGGAGGGTATTGTTTTATGCCTACAATTTGGTCCGATACTTTTTTACTTATGGCCCTAGGGATGGGAACTGTATTTCTTTTTTTGGTCATACTTATCGCTTCCGTTATCACTATGTCAGCTGTTATTAAACGATTACAACCTGTGG
>JBLHVA010000081.1:0-7600 GCA_047630005.1 Candidatus Endobugula sp.
AAATAACTGTCCATAGGCGTCAATACATCCGTTCGAAACACATCAATATTACCACCTACCCATATGCTAATAGAAAAATCTTCGGCTTCTAACCATTGTTTTAAGCAGTATTGCACTAGTGCCACATGTAATTTAAGCGATTGTTCTTTAGTTAAATCTGGCTGCATGCGTGTTTTCGCATAGCCCAATACAGGGGATTTACTCATCACTAACAATTTTTTTTTCATTTATTAATTTCTATAATAAGGAAGATGATTATTAATAGTAACGCTTATTTAATGCCGCCGGTTAGACACAAAAAAAATATAAGGCTCGTAAATACCACATTAAAACGACTGTAGTAAGAATGCCATTTTTTTCCCAACGGCGACTATCGGTAATGACTTTTATAGGAGGAATATAAGGAGAACCATAACGCCTTAAACGTTTAGATAACTCAACATCTTCCATTAAAGGAATATCGCTAAAGCCTCCACAACTATCAAAAAACACCTTATCGACAAAAAAACACTGATCACCTGTGGCAACCGAGGTTAAACGCGAGCGGACATTCATCATTCGCTCTATCACTCGAAACAAAAAATGCCGACCGCTCAAACGAATGGGATAAAACCCCCACTTTACTGGCTGAGAAATAAAGGGGAAAACTTCATTAACACTAACTTCATTAACAACCGGAAAGAATGTGTCGCTATGTAAAAAAAGCAGTGTTTTTCCAGTAGCATTTTTAGCGCCTAAATTCATTTGTTTTGCGCGGCCCTTTTCAGACAGCAACACTTTATCGACTAATGTTTGCGCTAGAGACACGGTATTATCTTGACTACCACCATCAACTACTATGATTTCACTATGTGTAATTGATAATGTTTTTTTCAATGATTCTAAAAAACACACTAATGTAGTGGCTTCATTTAACACGGGAACAATAATACTTAACTGCATCATATAATATTCTTCTTTAGGCCAAGGCACCGCCACAACTACTTCCCTGTCCAGCGGTACATCCGTAACAATGCTCGCCGACAACTATTGGCTGCCCTTGAATATTTGATACTAATAGCTCGCTCAAGTGTGTACCTACATTGTCACTGGCAATCGTCGTATATTCGCTTGTTGATTCTAATTTTTTTCGTAAAGGCATTGCTAACATTTGGTTAAAATCACAATCGTAAACATAGCCCTGCCAATCGACACTAATTAACGATTTACACATTAAGGATACCAAGTTACTATCAGAAAAATTATCTTTTAATAACTGCATGTAATCATCAAATTTACCTTTCGCTAGTAACATACCGCCAAAGCGACTAATAGGCATATTCGTAATCGTTAACAATTGATTAAACTCAATAGCGTACTCATCGAATAAACGGGTTTTATATTCCTGTTCTAGCTGTTGTTGGTCAGGCGGTAAAAATGCGCCATTAGGGTTATAAACTAAATCTAAAACAAGAGAACTTTCTTTGCCATAGCCTAATGCATTTAATTTTTTAAGCGCGTCGATTGATTCTTGATAGACACCTTTACCACGCTGTTCATTAACATTTTGTTCTGCATAACAAGGCAACGAGGCAACAATAGTCACCTGGTTTTCGGCTAAAAAATTAGCCATCGCTTCATATCCGGGTTCTTGTAAAATAGTTAAATTACAGCGATCAATAACACTTACACCTCGCTTTCGCGCTTCACTGACCATATAGGTGAAATGAGGGTTCATTTCTGGAGCACCGCCGGTTAGATCAAGAGTACGAATAGAATGAAGGTTTATATAAGCCAACACCTCATCTATTGTTTCTTTTGACATTAACTCAGTACGCGTTGGCCCTGCATTAACATGGCAATGTGTACAACTTAAATTACACAAATAACCTAAATTCACCTGCAATGTATGGGTAATACCACGTCGAATCTCGGGGAAGTCGGTGTCAATCAATAGCGGTTTAGTGTCTAACATTGTATATCCATCATATAGTGTAAGGCTTCAAAACCTAAGAACGTCACATCATATTCGAATGTGGCACAGAATAAGTCCATATTTAAGGGAAGTATGACAGATCAAAATAAAAAAAGTTTTCATCGGCCGGATAAAAACATAGAATACAGCCGGTAACTTTTATATCCACCCGTAGCTCAGCTGGATAGAGCGGCCCCCTCCTAAGGGGCAGGCCAGAGGTTCGAATCCTCTCGGGTGGACCAGCTTATGACTATCTAGGAGAACTTTATGATTACCGCTAGCGCTAGACACATTTTGGTTGATACCGAGGAGCAATGTAATACCCTAAAGCAAGACATTGAAAGCGGTATCGCTTTTACTGATATCGCCAAACAACACTCTAGCTGCCCTTCAGGCGCTCAAGGTGGTGACTTAGGTGAGTTCACCCAAGGCCAAATGGTGCCGGAATTTGATGCGGTCGTTTTTAACGAAGCTCTACATACCGTACATGGCCCAGTAAAAACACAATTTGGTTACCATTTACTGGAAATCACCGCACGTAACGAGTAAGTTTTCGCGCAGGTTAATCGTATAGCTTAACCATTAAGCAGGTCGCGAGTTTTTCAGCAACACTACATCACTTGCTGACGCGGCCGTTTCTTTAAACCGTCTTCTTTTTCATAGAATTCATGGCTCTACACCCACAAGTACAGCCAAAACCTCAAACCTTTAACGGTACGGTACGGTACGGTATTAAGTCCAAATCATTTACCTTAAATCAGTCACATAACTACCTATACACCACCACTCGTAATAAATTCCGCATAAACACTAACCATCTGTTATAATCGCGCCTTTTCCTATCCCATCTCCCTTTGGGAGACAATCGCAGGTAATCATGACGTCATCAGAAACACCTAATACCCCATCATTCAGTGAACTTAACCTCCCTGAAGCCATATTAAAAACCTTGGTAGAACTGGGGTATGAAACACCCTCGCCGATCCAAGCAGCCAGCATTCCTGCTATTCAGGAAGGGCGTGACATAATCGGTCAAGCGCAAACTGGTACAGGTAAAACCGCAGCGTTTGCCTTGCCATTACTCGCTAAAATCGATCCAAACAAAAAGTACCCACAACTACTGGTACTTGCCCCAACCCGAGAGCTTGCTATTCAGGTAGCTGAAGCATTCCAAACGTATGCACGTCACATGTCATGCACAGTACTGCCTATTTATGGCGGCCAGTCGTACGACAACCAGTTACGACAGCTAAAACGTGGCACGCAAATCATTGTGGGTACACCTGGTCGTGTAATGGATCATATTCGTCGTAAAACACTGAAGCTGGATCAACTAGAAGCTCTAGTGCTAGATGAAGCCGACGAAATGTTACGTATGGGTTTTATTGATGATGTTGAGTGGATTTTGGAACACACACCAAAAGAACGACAAGTCGCTCTATTTTCTGCCACCATGCCGAAAGAAATTAAAAAGGTAGCGGATAAATATTTAGTTAACCCAAAGCACATTAAAATAGAGACTAAAACCTCTACTGCGCCGACTATTCGCCAACGTTTTTCTATCGTTAATCGCAATCAAAAGCTGGATGCCTTTACCCGTA
This sequence comes from Candidatus Endobugula sp., assembly GCA_047630005.1. GTDB lineage: Bacteria > Pseudomonadota > Gammaproteobacteria > Pseudomonadales > Cellvibrionaceae > Endobugula. Next base: position 3,556 of record JBLHVA010000081.1, read on the forward strand.
TATTAGAAGTAGAAGACTTTGATGGCATCATCGTGTTTGTACGCACTAAAGTCGCGACGCTTGAATTGGCAGAAAAGCTTTCTGCACGCGGTCATAGCGCCGCTGCCCTCAATGGCGATATCCCACAAAACCAGCGTGAAAATATTGTTGATAAATTAAAACGTGGCTCACTAGATATTCTTGTCGCTACGGATGTGGTTGCTCGCGGTCTAGATGTAAAGCGTATTAGCCACGTCATTAACTACGACATTCCGCTAGATACCGAATCTTATGTACACCGTATCGGTCGTACTGGTCGTGCTGGTCGTGCTGGCGATGCCATTTTGTTTGTTACTAGTCGTGAACGTCATTTATTACGCGCGATAGAACGTGCAACTAATAGCGTTGTTGAGCCGATGGATGTTCCTAGCGCTAACGACGTTAACCAGAAACGTGCTGAAGTCTTTAAACAAAAGATTAATGATGCCATCACCCAAAAAGATTTGGCTATCTATCACGACATTATTAACCAGACTATTCAAGAAAACGATCACCCAATGGAATCCATTGCCGCTGCTTTGGCATATCTCGCACAAGGTAGTCAGCCATTGTTTATTTCTGAAAAAGATTTTCAGAAAAACAATGAATTTTCGAACGAACGCTCACAAAGCAATGGTCGCAATGATCGTCCACGTCGTGATAAAAATGATCGCAATAGTCGTGGTGATAGAAAATCAAATGATGATAGCCCACGTCGTAAAAAGAAAGAGCATAACGACGCTAACATGAATAGCTACCGTATCGACATTGGCCGTGAAGATGGTGTTAAGCCTGGCAACATTGTTGGCGCTATCGCGAATGAAGCCGATATGGATAGCAAGTTTATTGGTTCGATTAAAATCAGCGACAACCACTCTACTGTTGACCTACCCAAAGATATGCCTAAAGCAGTATTTAAAAAACTACAACAGGCCTATATCTGTGGCAAACAAACCAATATGAAGCCTGTAGATTCATAACACGTTTATTTAAAATGAATATTTTACAAGGATGTAAAATATCACTTCTATTTCGACTATCAACATCTCTTCATATCGTTTGCCATGAATCTTATTATTCTCTTTCAAAACGATTTCATACAGCAAAATCAAGTACGACTTAACGACCGCCGCAGCGAGCACATTATTAATGTTCATCGCGCCAATGTAGGTGATCAACTCAGTGTAGGTATTCTTAACGGTGCGATAGGCACAGCTATTGTTCGAAAAATAGATGGCACTAATATCGAACTAGACGTTACATTCGAAACCGAATCGAAATCAAATACAAAAAGTATTCTTACCCATATTTCCCCTCCCCCTCTACCGCTCACATTAATTATTGCCTTGCCTCGCCCCAAAATGATTAAGCGTATTTTACAAACCTGTGCCACCATGGGGGTAAAAGACATTATTTTTCTTAACAGTTATCGAGTAGAAAAAAGCTATTGGCAAACGCCACTACTTCAAGAAGAAAAGATACAAGAACAGTTACTATTAGGATTAGAGCAAGGTAAAGATACGCTCTTACCTAAAGTCACGCTAGAAAAACGCTTCAAGCCGTTTGTCGAAGACAAACTCCCTACACTCTGCAAAAATGCTATGGGATTAGTCGCTCACCCACACTGCGAACAACCTTGCCCTACTCATGTGACACAACAAACCACACTAGTCATAGGCCCTGAAGGTGGATTTATTCCTTACGAAGTAGAAAAGATTCAAGCCGCTGGCTGCCAAGGCATTACCTTAGGTCAACGCATACTGCGTGTTGAAACTGCTATCCCCGTATTACTGGGAAAACTGTTTTAAATAAATAGTTAAAACGGGCTTTTCAAGCTCTCACCAAAAACACTTACCTCAGCTGACACATTGTCGCTATCTGTCATATCAATGTCATTAATAAACGATATAAAATATACTCCAAAGTAAAAGCAATCACGTTTTAACAAGAGATGATCATGATCAAAAAGAAAAAAATTACCGCGCTAGTATTACAAGGCGGCGGCGCTTTAGGTGCTTATGAGTATGGCGTAGTAAAAGCACTATACGAGCAAGAAGATTTCTCTCCTGACATTATTTGTGGGGTCTCTATTGGGGCATTTTCTGCGGCCGTTATTGCGGGTTCAAAAACAGGCCCTGTAGACGGATTAAAAAGGTTATGGAAATCATTTACCAGTAGTAACATGCCGTTAATCCCTCATCCATTACAGGTATTGATGACATTACCCTACAATGCAGGCATGTATAAACCGTCACTCAGTGGTTATATGAACCCTATTGGCAGCACTCACTTTTGTGATACACGCCCGCTTTACAAAACACTCGAAGAAATTATTGACTTCGAAAAGCTCAATTCAGCGGATGCTCCGCACGTAGTCATTTCGGCAACCAATATTGCTACTGGCTTACTTGAAGAGTTTAGCAATAAAACGACTGGTATTCGCGTTGAACATATTGTTGCTAGCGGTAGTCTACCCCCTTCATTTCCGATGACAAAAATTGACGATGGTTATTATTGGGATGGGGGTTTATTTTCTAACACACCACTCAAGCCAGCGTTTAAGTGTTTAGAGAACACTGGCGATGATGATTGCGAAAAAGAAGTCATCATGGTTGAGCTATTCCCACAAAAAGGAAAAGTACCACACCATATGCCAGGCGTGTTTGATCGCATGATTGAGATGACATTTCAAAGCAAGATGAGTTTCGATAAAAAAATGTATGAGCGTATCAGTGATTACATTGACTTCATTAGTGAGTTAAATGAAATTCTACCAAAAGATAGCCACTTACGAAATTCGCCTGCATTCAAACAATTAATGAGTTATAGCAAGATCAGCAAGCTCACAATGATCCAACGTTCAGAGCCGGAAAATTTATTAGGTGCATCTGATTTTACGGAAAAAACGATTAACCAGCGTATTGAACAAGGTTACCACGACACCAAAAAACAGTTAAGCTTATGATGATAAAAATCAACCGTAGAAAAGATTAATACTATAAATTAATCGCTTGTATGCTGTTCGTTATTGCTGATGCTGGATCTTGCTCTTCTGCGCCGCCCCATTGCTCAACAACAGATGAATTTTTCATATTGCCACTACTAACCGTTTTGTTATCTTCAAACTGTAGTGGCTTTTTTTCTTCGCTGAGTCGATCAATAGCCAAATGTGTAAAATCAAATAAATCTTTATCCGCTAATTGTGATGGCGATATTTTTGAGATGGCAGAAAAAATATTATCTGTTCTACCTGGCGTATCTTTATCCCATTGTTGCAACATGGCTTTAACACTTTGACGCTGTAAATTTTCTTGTGAGCCACATAAGTTGCAAGGAATAATCGGAAATTTTTTATGCACGGCATAGCGTTCAATGTCACTCTCACGACAAAAAGCCATAGGACGAATAACAATATTACGCTTATCATCCGACAATAATTTAGGTGGCATCGCCTTTAAACGACCACCATGAAACATGTTTAAAAATAAGGTTTCAACAATGTCATCTTTGTGATGCCCAAGAGCCACTTTAGTTGCGCCAATTTCTTCCGCAAAACCGTAGAGAGTCCCACGCCGCAAACGCGAACACACGCCACAGGTTGTTTTTCCTTCAGGCACGAGAGATTTCACCACACTGTATGTGTCTTTCTCGACAATATAATAAGGCACACCCAAGGACTCTAAATAATTAGGCAACACTTCTTCAGGGAAGCCCGGTTGCTTTTGATCCATATTAACCGCCACCAATTCAAATTTAACTGGCGCACTTTTCTGTAAATTCAACAGAATATCCAACATCGCATAAGAATCTTTGCCACCAGATAGGCACACCATGACCTTATCGCCTTCCTCGATCATACTGTACTCAGCAATAGCTTGACCAACATGTCGGCGTAAGCGCTTATGCAGCTTATTCAATTCGATACGCTGTTTACGATCATTATCGCTTTTAACTGAATTTACGGTGGAATGGCTAGATGAATGAATAGTGGTGTTGATCATGGCGTTTACATAGTCAGTTTAGGAGG
>JBLHVA010000082.1:0-7571 GCA_047630005.1 Candidatus Endobugula sp.
AGCAGCTAGAAAAAAAACAGAATAAATAAATAAATAATGCAACATTACCTATACGGGGTCTTTGCACGAATGATATTTTATTCTCAGCACCAAGAGTAGGCGCTTCTAAGCGAGGCAAAAGCGCACAGAAAGAGGACGTTTATAGATTATAAATGACCGATTGAGTACGTTTTTCCTCGGTGCCCCCTTGTGGGGTAAACGAAGCATGGGGATAAAAGATCGTTCGTGCAGAGGTCTCACGTTTTTTAATCATAACTGGAGAGTATTATGGCCTGGAATGAACCGGGTGGTAACAACCAAGACCCTTGGGGTGGCAACCGTAACAATAACAACGGCGGCCCGCCTGACTTGGATGAAGCCCTGAAAAACTTTCAAAAGAAAATCAACAGCATCTTTGGTGGTAAAAAAGGTGGAGGCAACGATAGTGGTGGCGGAAATGGTATTTCTGGCTCGATGATCGTGGTGGGTTTGTTTGTTGTTGCACTTGTCTATGGTGCATTTGGTATTTACCAGCTAGATGAACAAAAGCAAGCCGTGGTACTTAGGTTAGGTAAGTTCCACAGTTTTGTTGGTGCAGGTTTGCATTGGAATCCCCCGTTAATCGATGAAGTCATCCAGCACAATGTCACGGGCGAGCGACAATATGTTGCTGGTGGGCTGATGTTGACTGAAGATGAAAGTATTGTAGAAGTACCTGTGACCATTCAGTACAACATCGCTGATATTAAATCCTTTGTTCTTAATGTGAATGATCCTGTTGTGAGCTTGCAGCATGCTTCTGACAGCGCTTTACGTCATGTAGTCGGTTCAACAGAGTTGAATCAGGTGTTGTCTGAAGGTCGTGGCAAGATTGCTACTGAGATGCGTCAACGTTTGCAGGATTATCTAGACAGCTACGGCACAGGCATTAATATTGTTGGTGTCAATCTACAAGAAGGTAAGCCGCCTGCGGCAGTGAAAGATGCTTTCGATGATGTGGTTAAAGCCAAAGAAGATCAAGAGCGTTTAAAAAACCAAGCACAGTCTTATGCGAACGGCATCGTCCCCGAAGCGCGTGGCTTAGCTCAGCGTACGATCGAAGAAGCGAATGCTTATCGTGATCAAGTGATCGCCAGAGCAGAAGGTGAATCGGAACGTTTTAACCAACTGTTATTTGCTTACAGTCAAGCACCTATAGTGACTCGCGAGCGTCTTTATATCGATGCGATTGAGTCAGTGATGGCGAATAGCTCTAAGGTACTGGTTGATGTTGAAGGTGGTAACAACATGATGTACTTGCCACTAGATAAATTAACTGGACAAGCGTCAAGCCGTTCTTCTCTTAGTGGTGGCGCTAATGCTGGTGTGACGCAAGATGATATACGTCAAATTAGTGACCTTGTACTTGAGCAGTTACGTCAAGATCAGGCTAGCCGAACACGAGGAGCACGCTAATGTCGACGAAAAGTATTGTTGGAATCATTGTTGCGCTAATTGCATTGTTAGTTGTTAATGCAGCAGTCTATGTCTTGCCAGAATACAAAAAAGCGGTTGTACTTCGCTTTGGTAAGCTGCAGCCCGTTCACCCTGAAGTAGGTTTAAACTTCAAAATGCCATTTTCTGATGAAGTGCGTTTTTTCGACTCGCGTATTTTGACTTTAGATGCGCCACCAGAAAACTACTTTACCGTGCAAAATAAGCGTTTAGTGGTAGATTCGTATGCGAAGTGGCGTGTATCTGATGCGGCGTTGTATTACACCTCTACCGGTGGTTTGGAAGATATAGCTGATCGCCGTTTAGCGGTACGTATCAGTGATGGCTTGCGTAACGAATTCGGTAAACGTACCTTGCACGAAGCGGTATCTGGTGAGCGTGATGAGTTAATGGCTTCTCTGGTAGTGACTATTAATAAAACCGTTGGCTTGGAATTGGGTGTAGAAGTGGTTGATATCCGAGTGAAGCGTATCGATCTACCGGACGAAGTGCGTAACTCAGTATATGATCGTATGCGAGCAGGCCGAGAAAAAGAAGCGCGTGAATACCGTTCAAAGGGTAAAGAGCAAGCTGAAATTATTCGGGCAGATGCAGATCGTCAGCGCACAGTGATCGAAGCGGAAGCATATCGTGATGCAGAGCTACTACGTGGTGAGGGAGATGCAAAAGCAACTAACTTATATGCGGCTGCTTATAGCAAAAACCCTGAGTTTTATAGCTTTGTTCGTAGCTTGCAAGCGTATAAAACTACTTTTCAAAACAAGGGCGATATCATGTTGATTGACCCGGATAGCGACTTCTTCCGTTATTTGAAAAGCAGTAAGGGTGATACATCACCTGGCCTTGGCCAATAAAAGAGTGAGATCTTTACACGGAAGATGATTTTGCTTTTAGGCATCAAAAGTAGGCGCTTCTAAGCGAGGCATACCCCAGAGGCACGTAGAAAACGCACGGAAAGAGGGAGTTTATGTGTATAAATGACCGATTGAGTACGTTTTTCCTCGGTGCCCCCTTGAGGGGTAAACGTGGCATGGGAGAAAAATGGCTTTCGTGTAAAAGTCTAAGAACGATAGCGTCACAAAAAACACGCAATAGCGTGTAAAAAGTGATAAAATCCGCAAAACCGAGTTACTAGTAACTCGGTTTTTTTATGATGCAGATATTCCCAGCGCCTTGAGTTCAATATATAAGGGTTTTCCTGACTCATGCCTTTCAAAAGCCTAACTGATCACACTATGTGGGAATCGTCATGTGGGAAGCATTGCTTCAAGCCATTTGCTTACTACTGATTATCGAAGGAGTCATCCCCTTTTTATACCCTGCAAAGTGGCGACGGCTAGTAGCGCAATTAGCGCTGATTAGTGACCATCAACTCCGTGTGATGGGCTTATTTAGTATGCTGTTGGGGTTAAGCATATTGTATTTACTGACCTGAAAGACTAATTATGAAGAATGTAGATCGTTGGTTATTACCCGATGGTGTCGAAGAAATTTTGCCTGCCCAAGCGCAAGGTGTCGAACAGTTGCGTCGACAGTTGCTCGATTTATATCGTTGCTGGGGATATGAGCTAGTTATTCCGCCTTTGCTAGAATTCACCGAATCTTTATTTAGCGGTGTCGGACATGATTTAGAGTTATTAACGCTCAAAGTGACTGACCAATTATCTGGGCGAACGATGGGTTTGCGTGCAGATATGACACCGCAGGCAGCGCGTATGGATGCTCACAGCTTTATGCGCAGTGGCGTCAATCGTCTTTGTTATGCCGACCATGTATTGCATGCCAAGCCAAAAACTCCTTTAGCCATTCGTACACCGTTGCAGGTGGGGGTGGAGTTATTTGGTGAAGCCGGTTTAGAAGCGGATATAGAGGTGATTTCTCTCTTACTAGAATCGCTTACCGCTATCAATGTTCAAACCATTACGCTTGATTTAGGGCACGTAGGTATCTACCGAGCCTTAACTGAGTCGCTGAACATGAGCGACAGCCAAGAAATGGAATTGTTTTCTCTGCTGCAGTCGAAAGACCAGGTAGAAATACAGCAATGGATCAAAACCAATATCGAATCAGCAGAAGCTGGCGAGTGGTTACAGGCATTAAGTACGTTGAGTGGCGATGTGTCGATACTAGATAAAGCACAAGCTGCACTAATCAATGCCCCGGCAGAAGCACAAGCGGCGATTGACGAGCTTACCGAAGTGGCCAATGTGGTGGCTGCTCGCTATCCTAACGTTAACTTTTATTTTGACTTAAGCGAATTAAGAGGTTACCACTACCATACCGGTACGGTATTCGCAGCTTATGCGGAAGGTTACGGTGATGCGATAGCCAATGGCGGTCGCTATGATCATATTGGTGAGGCCTTTGGTCGTTCACGACCTGCGACAGGTTTTGGATTAAACCTAACCTCTGTAATGCGCTTAGCTGAAGTATCGCTGACAGTAGAAACCTTGGGTATTTATGCTCCAGCGTCAGAAGATCAACAGCAGTGGTTAGCCATTCAAGCGTTGCGTAAAACCGGTTAACGAGTCGTTAGTGGTTTGTCATCTGAAGAAGACAGTTTGCAAGAACTGCACTGTAATCGACAATTGGTTTTAGTTGATGGCGAGTACCAAGTGGAACCGTTAAGCGTTGAAGTCTAGTGTTAAGTAATAAATAGCCTTCAGCAATAAAGAACAACGAGTTAAATAGAGAATAGTTATGGGTAAAAATGTAGTCGTATTAGGCACTCAATGGGGTGACGAAGGTAAAGGTAAAATAGTTGATCTGTTAACTGATCAAGTATCGCTAGTGGCGCGTTTTCAAGGTGGTCACAATGCCGGCCACACCCTAGTTATCGATGGTAAAAAAACCGTCCTACACTTAATTCCATCCGGTATTTTACGCGACGGCGTACAGTGCATGATCGGTAATGGTGTGGTACTTGCGCCTGATGCACTGCTAACAGAAATGGCTGGGCTAGAAGCCAGCGGCGTACCCGTAAGAGAGCGTCTTCGTTTGTCGCCTGCCTGCCCTCTGATCTTGCCTTATCACGTCGCCCTAGATCAGGCGCGTGAGATTAAACGCGGCAACGATAAAATCGGTACCACCGGTCGTGGTATTGGCCCCGCTTATGAAGATAAAGTCGCGCGCCGCGGCTTACGTTTGGGCGATATTTTTAATCCCGAGTCTTTCGCAGAAAAACTCAAAGAAGTAATGGAGTACCACAACTTTACCTTAGTGAATTATTACGGTGTAGAAGCGGTGGATTACGATACCGTATTAGCGGAGTCATTAGTCTGGGCAGAAGAATTAAAGCCGATGGTACTGGATATCACCAATAAGCTACACGCGGCTCGTGAAGCAGGCGAAAGTATTTTATTTGAAGGCGCACAAGGCTCCTTGCTTGATATCGATCACGGTACTTATCCTTACGTCACATCCTCAAATACCACTGCCGGCGGTGTTGCTACCGGTTCAGGCATGGGGCCAATGTACATCGATTATGTCTTAGGCATCACCAAAGCGTATACCACCCGTGTAGGTTCGGGCCCTTTCCCAACGGAATTGTCGTGTGAAGTAGGCAATCACTTAGGTGTTAAAGGTCATGAGTTTGGTGCAACAACAGGGCGCGAGCGTCGCTGTGGTTGGTTTGATGCAGTAGCCGTTAAACACGCGATTCGTATCAATTCGATTTCGGGTTTATGTTTAACCAAGCTAGATGTACTTGATGGGCTAGAGTCCATCAATATTTGTATTGGCTATAAAAATGCTGCAGGCGAGACTATCAGTGTGCCATTTGATAGTGCTGGTTGGGATAAAATAGTACCGGTGTATGAAACCATGCCGGGTTGGAGTGAAAGCACATTTGGCGCACAAACAATGGATGAGCTACCTGCCAATGCGATAGCGTATATTAGGCGTCTAGAAGAGTTAGTGGGTGCGCCAGCCGATATCGTTTCGACAGGGCCGGATCGTGTAGAAACGATCGTCTTACGGCATCCGTTCAATCTTTAATCGCGAGTATATAAAGAGCCTCTGATCAAGTCATACGTCATTTTTCATCGGTTAAAAACACCTGCTTTTTCGTTGTAAACCCTGGCAATAGCTCGCTATTACCTGCGGTTCGCGCCTTAAATCAGGTGATTTTATCTCGATGAAAATCTGTTTCAGGCTTAACCAGAGGCTGCATAAGCTAAAAAACGACCATTATCTGTTTTAGCCTTAGTAGATCCGGCGCTACTGTCGCTTATTACCTGCATAGCCCCGCATGCCTTTTCTCTTGTTTTTTCTCCTACTCTTCTTTTTTATTTGTATGTTGCCAAGTGACACACGAATTCAGTCATCAGTATTTGTGGTCTATACCTGCTTTAAGGTATATTCTATGAATATTACTAATGAATAATATACTTGTTTTATAAGTGACATATTAGACGGTCATATTGAACAAGTAGGCATTTGTATCGCCACATAAAAATACACCTACAGTAAAGCAATAGTAAAACAGTAATAAGGCAATAAATTCGAGAGATGATCAACCAAAAAATCAACAGAACTTGGTTTCGGATAATACGAAATTAAACCAACCTTAAAACATTAACTCAATACAGAAGTACATTATATAAACACATATATTAAAAAAATCTTTACAAAAACAGTGGCGGCAATGACTGCAAAAAAAACCAAGAAAAAAACATCAGATCCTCACGCTAAGCGTGAATCTAAAAAATATGACAACCCTATCGCTAGTCGAGAACACATTTTAGATGTATTAGATAAAGCGGTCGGGCCATTAACGCATCCCCAGTTGTGTCAGCAATTGTCATTAGATGACGTGGATCAAAAAGAAGCATTACGCCGTCGCCTGCTGGCGATGGAACGAGATGGCCAAGTGCATAGCAATCGCAAACAAGCTTATGCCCGTGTGTCGAAGTTCGACCTTATTCGTGGACGCATTCAAGCCCATAAAGACGGCTTTGGCTTTTTAATTGCGGCAGACAATAGCGACGACATTTATCTTGCTTATCGACAAATGCGACAGGTGTTTGATGGAGATGAAGTGTTGGTGCGTCTCGCGCCCGATGGCATTCGTGGTCGCCGAGATGGAAAAATTGTCGAAGTCTTAGTTCGCAATACCAAACAAGTGGTTGGCCGCTATTTTGATGACAAAGGTGTTGGTTATGTTAAGCCTGATAACCCGCGCCTAACCCAAGATATTTTAATCGCTAAAGAAAACACTCTGGGTGCCAAAAACAATCAGTTTGTTATTGCGAATATCACAGATTACCCTTCTCGACAGTCACCCGCAATGGGAGCGATTGCCGAAGTGTTGGGCGACCACATGGCACCGGGTATGGAAATAGATGTTGCGATCCGTGCGCATAGCTTACCTCATCAGTGGCCAGAAGATGTGCAGGCCCAGGCAGCTACGCTACCGACAGAAGTAGATGATAGCGACAAACTTCACCGTGTAGACTTACGTCATCTGCCGTTCGTGACTATTGACGGTGAAGACGCTCGCGATTTTGATGATGCCGTCTATTGCGAAGCAAAAAAAGCCGGTGGCTGGAAACTCTATGTCGCTATTGCCGATGTTTCTCATTATGTCGATATTGGTAGTGCGTTAGATAAAGAAGCCGAAGTACGAAGCACCTCGGTGTATTTTCCCGATTTTGTGTTACCTATGTTACCGGAAGCTTTATCCAACGGCTTATGCTCATTAAACCCTCATGTTGACCGATTGGCGATGTCCTGCGAAATTAGCATTAGTGCTGCCGGACGTATAAGCGGTTATCAGTTTTTTGAAGCAGTTATCCATTCGCACGCCCGCCTTACTTATACCAAAGTCGGTAAAATGTTAGCCGCTGCCGATGAGCATGTAGATGGGAACGCAAACGAAAGCGAAACAGTAGAAGGCCAGAATCTACGAGAAAAATATCAAGCCGTAGTGCCGCATATTGATGAGCTAGAAAAGTTATATCGCACCCTAAGAAGCCTGCGCGAAGATCGTGGCGCGATTGATTTCGAAACCACCGAAACACGTATACTCTTTGACGAGCAGCGAAAAATTGAGCGCATTATCCCCGTCGAACGTAACGATGCACATAAGCTAATTGAAG
>JBLHVA010000083.1:0-7509 GCA_047630005.1 Candidatus Endobugula sp.
ATACCCCAATCAACATTACTGATGTCGTACTTCGTGATGCTCATCAATCATTATTTGCAACACGTTTACGTATAGACGACATGCTTCCTATCGCAGAAAAATTAGATGCGATAGGCTACTGGTCTTTAGAAACGTGGGGCGGAGCAACATTCGACTCGTGTATTCGTTACTTAGGTGAAGACCCCTGGGATCGTATTCGCGAACTCAAAAAGGCGATGCCGAATACTCGCCAGCAGATGTTACTGCGCGGCCAAAACCTATTGGGTTATCGACATTATGCAGATGATGTCGTAGAAACTTTTGTTGAGCGCGCAGTCACTAATGGCATTGACGTATTTCGCGTGTTTGATGCGATGAATGATCCACGCAATATGATTACCGCAATGCAAGCGGTCAAAAAACAAGGCGGCCATGCGCAAGGGACTATCTCTTATACCACTAGCCCTGTTCACACCCGTGAAGGCTGGTTAGACCTAGCGAAAAAAATTGAAGACATGGGCGCAGACTCTTTAGCCATTAAAGATATGGCCGGTATTTTAACGCCTTACGATGCCTTTGAATTGGTAAGCCAACTCAAAGCCAGTTTAGATATTCCGATCGCCTTACATGCCCATGCTACATCGGGTCTGTCATCTATGACACTACTTAAAGCCATAGAAGCGGGCATTGATCATATTGATACTGCCATTTCATCGATGTCGATGACCTATGGCCATTCGCCAACCGAATCTATTGTGGCTGCATTAAAAGGCACTGACCGCGATCCAAAATTAGATCTCGAAAAACTAGAAGAGATCGCGTCTTATTTCCGTCACGTACGTAAAAAATACGCAAAATTTGAAGGTTCTCTAAGAGGCGTTGATTCACGCATCCTTATTGCGCAAGTACCGGGTGGCATGTTGACCAACATGGAGAACCAACTCAAAGAACAAGGAGCAAGCGATAAATTCGATGAGGTACTGGAAGAAATTCCACGTGTCCGTGAAGACCTGGGTTTCATTCCTCTGGTAACCCCAACATCGCAAATTGTCGGCACACAAGCAGTCATTAATGTTTTAACGGGCGAGCGTTATAAAAGTATTTCGAAAGAAACTCAAGGTATCTTAAAAGGCGAATACGGTTCAGCTCCAGCGCCCTTTAATAGCGAATTACAAGCAAAGGTATTAGACGGTATAGCGGCCATTACTTGTCGACCGGCAGATTTACTCTCTCCAGAAATGGATAAACTGTCGACTGAACTAAAAGTACTCTCGACAGAAAAGAATATTACCCTTGCGGAGAATACCGTAGATGATGTATTGACCTACGCCCTATTTCCGCAAATTGGCTTACAGTTTTTAGAAAATCGAAACAATCCAAACGCATTCGAACCTGTACCCACAATTGAAGAACATACGGTAACGGCTGCTAATAGCAACGCTGCGGAATCCGAAAAGAGCAGTGTTTATGTGATTAGTTTAAATGGTAAAAACTACCATGCCAAAATCGGTAATGATAGTGACGGTAACAGCAACAACGAGGTTCAGGTTTCCATCGACGACCAGCTGTTTGTTGCTCAGGTTTTTGACGACGAAGCCAGAAATGATGGCGCTGACAAACCCGTTAATGCTACCGGCGAACCGATCAATTCACCACTGTCTGGCAATATTTTTCAAGTGCTTGTGCAACCACAAAGTGCTGTCAAAGAAGGCCAAGTCCTTATTATTTTAGAAGCGATGAAGATGGAAACTGAAATCAAAGCACCTAGAGATGGCGTGGTTAGCACCGTTGCTGTTAAACAAGGTGACACCGTTTCGGTAGACGACATTCTGCTAACCCTATAAAAAGGCTACATATTAATGTCAGCTCTTATCTGCTGTCGTGAGTATTGTAGTGTTGAATTATTTAAGGACTATTTATCGTGGATAAAATAACGAATTTATTAATGGATTCCGGCATTGCCAACATGGAATTGGGGCAAGCCACAATGATTGTAGTCGGCATTCTACTGCTGTATCTAGCGATTGCTAAACGCTTTGAACCCTTACTACTGCTACCCATTGGCGTGGGCTGTGTTTTAGTTAATATTCCCGGCGCTGGGCTCTATGCAGAACCTATCTACGCGCTGAACGGCAGCCTAGAGTCACCCGGCGGCTTATTTTATTATATTTTTCATATCGGTATTGAGACAGGCATATTCCCGCTAATGATTTTTATGGGTGTAGGTGCAATGACTGATTTCGGTCCCTTACTCGCCAACCCCAAAACATTGTTATTGGGTGCCGCTGCACAGTTTGGTATTTTCACTACTGTTATTGGCGCTGTCGCGCTGACTCAAACAGGCTTAGTCGATTACAGCTTATCGCAAGCAGCAGCCATTGGTATTATTGGGGGTGCCGATGGCCCTACCTCTATCTTCGTATCTAGTAAGCTTGCACCAGAATTGCTCGGTGCAATTGCAGTAGCCGCTTACTCTTATATGGCGCTTGTCCCCTTAATTCAGCCACCGATTATGCGCGCGTTCACTACCGAAGCAGAACGAAAAATCGTGATGCGTCAATTGCGGACGGTCTCGAAAACAGAGAAGATCTGTTTCCCTATTATTCTCGTTGTATTAGTCGCTTTACTTCTACCAAGCGCAGCACCACTACTCGGCATGTTTTGTTTTGGTAATTTAATGAAAGAGTCTGGTGTTGTAGATCGTTTAACCGATACGGTACAAAATGCCCTAATCAATATTGTGACCATTTTGCTAGGATTAGGTGTTGGCGCCAAGTTAAGCTCGGATTCGTTTTTAAACTTCGAAACCATTGGCATTTTATTATTAGGCCTAGCTGCATTCTGTATCGGCACTATGTCTGGCGTATTAATGGCAAAATTAATGAACGTATTTTCTGAAAACAAAATCAACCCGTTAATTGGCTCTGCCGGTGTATCTGCTGTCCCAATGGCGGCACGGGTTTCTAACAAAGTCGGCCTAGAAGCCAACAACCAAAACTTTTTATTGATGCATGCCATGGGCCCCAATGTAGCAGGTGTTATTGGTTCTGCAGTAGCCGCCGGTGTCATGCTGAGCTATTTAAAATAAGCCATTTCACATTCCTCTTTCACACGCCATTGCATTAACCTTTTTAATAAACTGATGTAAATTATTAAAAAAGTTAATGCATCCCAATCAATACATTCGATCCTTCCTTAACATCACGTATTTCTTATCCTAAGAAAAATATCATTATATGTTTACGCATTAAGAGTGGCGCATATCATCACAAAAAAAATTAACAAAGTGAAGCGCATCACATAATCAATCTTTCAAATATGAATCACATCACAAACCCAGGCTATTTTTTAACCGATCAAATAAAGTTCATGTAGTATTCGCGACATCGTAAAACGACAACAAAAATAAAAAAAACACCAAGACAACTCCAACACACTAGTCCTTATCTAGTTGTTAATTATATTTACGACTCTGAAAGCCAGATGTAGTGACCTCTTCTTAAAAATCATATTAATAAAAAAAAACGAAGGTTCGTAGACTCACATTAGTTTGAGATAAAAAAGCATAAGTGCAAACCTGCTACCCAGTCGAACCTTAACGTTAAAAAATTAACTTAGTGATCAGTCCATTTGAGCTACAGCCTATCTTCGCCCAGAAGACAGAGATAGTTTATATAAAATAAAAAACTACCTTTAATTGCAGTAAAAACCACATAAACTTACTAGACGCAACGCCACATGATTCGCAAAACCTTAGAAAGTAATTCGCAAGAAGTGGTCGCCACCATCAGTTACGTAGACGGTGACGCAACTATATACCGAAAAAGCAATCTATCTGCGAATCTCTCGCTGATCAACGAAGGCGATATAGTTTACAAAGATGATGTCATCAGCACGTCTTCTGACAGTACAGCCTTAATCGATGTAAACTCAACACCTCTCTTATTAAGCAGCTTAGAAACGTTTCAATTCACCCCCAGTGCACTCAACTTAATGGGTAATATTTTCACGCAGGCTTCACTATCAACTGAGTCTTCATCAAATATATTCAACAGCTTGAAGGAAGCTCTCGAATCCGGCGGAAACATAGAGACTTTATTAGAAAAAACGAGTGCGGACGATGATGCAGCCTCGTCATTTGACAACAATATTATTATTTGGCCTCGCAATAATTCAGTCTTACTACCAGACACCGACACCTATCGAGTAACAACACAAAAAAATATCAATAACTCAACAGATGACTCTTTTCTTTTCGACGAATCTTACTTTATTACAAAAACACAAACGAATGACGATAATGTAGTACTGTTTGAGGATAAAACGCTAAGTAATATTAATGTACTCGCTAACGACACATTAACTTTTGGTGATAGCATTGGCCGCTTTGACAACATCACCTCTAACGGAGGCATTATTACTTTAGCTGCAAATAACACCTTTAGCTATCGGCCTGCAGATAATTTTAACGGTAACGACTCCTTTACCTACACTGTTATTGGCATCACTGGGCAAGAAACCATATCCACAGTGAACATCGTAGTCGCTGCGGTTGATGACGGAAAACCCGATGCAGCTGATGACATATACGATATATTAGAAGACCAGCCTCTCCGGTTTATCAATCTGCTCATCAATGACACCTTACCCGATGAAGCATCTATTTCTTCTTATTCCGCAGTCAGCGCTAATGGTGGTACGGTAACGCAAATAAATGATGGCATATTTACTTATACTCCTGCCGCTAACTATAACGGCTCCGATAGCTTTACCTACACCATTCAAGATAGTGATGGCCAAACTGATACCGCTACCGTTACGATCAATATCACGCCAGTAACCGATGGAACTCCCGATGCAAAAGACGATGTAGTCTCTACAGACGAAGATATTCCCCTAACGCTTATCAACCCGCTTTTAAATGACATATTGCCCGATGAAGCGACAATCATTGATTTTCAATCTGTCAGCCTACACGGAGCAAGCATCTCCCAAGAAAGTGATGGCACGCTTACTTATACGCCCATCGCAAATTACAACGGTGTAGATAGCTTTACCTACACAATTAAAGACAGCGACGGACAAACTGATACAGCAAGCATTACCATTAATATCGCCCCTGTAAACGATGCACCAATCAATCATATTGTCGAGCAAGCGGTTGTCATGCGAAACGGATCGCTTAGTTTCAATGAAAGCAATGGGTACTTATTAACGGTAAGTGATTTGGAAGAGAACATTGTTCAAACAGAATTATCGGTATCACATGGCATATTAAACATTAGCTATACTAGTGCAACACTCATAGGAAATGACACAGACAACATTATTATCTCAGGTACACAAGCTGAAATTAACGATGCAATAAGCACGCTAACGTACCATCCCGATACTGACTTCGGTGGCTTTGATCGTTTAGATATTAAAACAACAGACAGCGATGGGAGTACAGATAACGATAGCATTAGTGTGAAAGTACAAGTAGACGCCATCGCGGCTACCTTCAATGAAAACGTTAGCGACATACCCTATTCAACAGGACTTACTGTCAGCCAAATAAATATATATGAAACGAACGTTCTCCCTTTAGCGAATTCGCAGACGATTGAAAATGATATTGCAGTCAGCGGCGCGTCACCGGTGACAACGTCAAAGATGACACAAGGCGCTGGTGCCATAGCACAAGAAAACCTTATCAACTCAAGTAACGCTATCGTATTAGATAGCGAAAACGGTCACGCTTATTCATTAACGGGGCTGATTTATTTAGAAGCTAACAATCAATATAATTTTTCCGGCAGCCGCGATGATGCATTATATGTTGAGCTAGGCGGTCAAACGATGGTGGAAACAATCGGCAACTCCGCTGGATACTTTTCTACAAGAGCCAACGACAATACAATAGGCATTACTGAAAGTATTTTCATACCGACAGTATCAGGTTATTACACCTTAGAAGTTTATGCTGCTAATGTATTGGGGCTGGGTACTCTTGCACTAAATCTCTCCGTTAACGATACTACCTTTACGCTATCGGCTGACAACTTTTCTCTTTACTCGAACGCTCACGAAGTGATTGCTGCAGGTGGCTTAATCGACGAATTCACATCAAATATTGGAGAGAATCCAGATGGAGGGTATTTTGCACATAACGATAGTGTCGATATCATTGGCATTGAAGGGCAAAGAATAAATCTCACTAACTTTTCTATTACACAAGATCCAGATGATACTCTCATCAACTTATGGGTAGAAATACCAATAGGGTCCACATTATATGCAGGTGAAGGACAAGAGTTTTTTGCCACTGCCGGAAATAACACGATAGACATTCTAAACAATGGCTGGGACCTGACTGCTCTGAGCCTCTCACTACCCGATGCTGTTGCTGGCGATCTAGTCGACATTAACATTACCGCAGTCACACAATCAGTTTCCCTTGATACAACCGAAGCTGACACCTCTTTATCCATTAGTATTTTGCCCGTTAATTTTACCGGCAACATAGACTTCGACATAACACTAGACCCTACGAATACAAATAATGACTTAGTGATTACGGGCTCAGGGTTTAACGACACTTTACAATCGGAGGAGGCAGGCGCAACCGTAATACTAGGCCACGATGGCAATGACCATATTACCGGTAACGATGATAACAACACTCTATTTGGTGGCGATGGCAACGACACTATTATTGCCGGTGCGGGAGATGACTTTATTTTTGGTGGTCGAGGTGCTGACTCATTAGTTGGCGGGGACGGGATAGATAAATATATTTGGCAAGAAAACGATGGTGATGGTTCCACTGATCACATCACCAACTTTACTCTAGGTGACGGTGGTGACATGTTAGATTTAAGGTATTTACTTGACGGCGAAACAGCAGACACTATCACCAATTTTATACAATTAAACGACAACATACTGGCGATTGATATCAATGGTGACGGGTCTGGTTTTAATGATTTATTTATTGAGCTAGACGACGCAACACCCGACTCATTAGACGACCTCATTAAGCATAATATTGATTATGACTCAGGCCGCACCATCGTTCGAGGAAGCACTATTCAAGATGAAATGTATGGTCGAGAGTATAATGGCGAAACAGGAAATGAAGATTTTTATGGCAACGGCGGTGGCGATGGCATTTGGGGCCGAGGTGGCGCAGATAGATATATAGTAGAAGCAGATGACTTCAATGAGACGCCGCTACCAAGAAAAGCAGATGAGGCATATGGGACTATCAGAATATGGGACTTATTTACCTTTGGCCGTTATGACGGTGTGTCTGAATCTGACGCAGTAGACCTTTCTGATATTTTAATTGGAGAAAACTATGACAACATCACCAACTACCTAACTATTGATACTCGATCTCCACACGGCGGCACCTTTATCAATGTCGACATTCATGGTGATGGGTCTGGAACAGATTTTAACATCCACATAACACAGGACAATCTCGATATAGAAGCCGAACTCGGCTACACCGACGACACTAATCAATTAGCGATACTTCAGCAC
>JBLHVA010000084.1:0-7430 GCA_047630005.1 Candidatus Endobugula sp.
ATTGTTTTCTTGTGGCGTTAAATTAGAAGAAAATTCTGCTCATGACGTAATGAAAAATATATATGCAGCAAGAAAAAAAGGATCATTATATAACGAATTTCGATACTACGATAAAAAGTCTTTTAAAATCGTTCCTTTTAATGATGTTAGCATTACCCTGCAAGCGGTTGTTGGTGGTGCAGGACGGTTTAAGTCAGCCAAGCATTTGTCGACGAGAATATCTCGGCGCAATCAAATTAAAGAAGGCTTGATAAGTTATATGGTACTCACTTATCAAGTGAAGTATGCCCACCTTGAATTAACAGAAGCCTATTATTTTTTGGCTAGCGATGAAAAACCTAGATTAGTGTATATGACCTTACAGTTTTAAATGACGTTGAAGGCTGATTCTTATCCATTACTTTTCTTCTGATTTTTCCTGTTTTTTTCCTAAGCGATAGGCATCTATTGTGCTAACAATCCAAGTGGCTATAAATACATTGATGACGATGCTAAGTAATTGTGCTTCATCTGCAGGTGGAGTGGCGGTGACCAATTCAATGATTTTTATCGGGTCAAAAGGTATGCGTCCCTCAACAATTTGATTGGCAAGATCATTCGCTCGCTGCATCATCTTAGTAAATAGAAATAATGATGCTACTGCCGCTATGCCAATAAATACCCCCCCTGAAATATATTTTTTAAGCACGATGTGACCACTACCGGGAAACATAAAAAGGGACAATAAGGTCGCGCGAATGGATATTTTCATGAATTTATCTTATATAGTGACTTGGATTTCAGTCGCCAGTGCGACACATTGAATATAGACGGCCAGTGGGCGATACTCACGGTCGACTAAAACCCAATGTGAGATCACTATGCCAAAGACATACACCCGACCTACCGAAGACGAACGATACCAGGTTTATGAGGGCGTAACAGAAAAATGATCATATCGTGAAATAGCCATCCTGATCAATAAGCATCATGGTATTAAGCAATAGTACCGTTTCCAATGAGCTGAAGCGTAATAAAGGTTTGCGTGGTTATAGGCCCAAACAAGCGCAAGAGAAAGCGAAGCTGCGAGATCAGATTAAGTCTAGATATAAAAAACTAACGGCAGCTGTTTAACGATTGATTACTGAAAATATTGGGCACGAATAGAACCCTGATCAGATAAAGGGCTGGCTTAAAAGTAAGGGACTTACGATCGTCTGTGCGACGACCGTCTACAGCTGCATCCAACAGGATAAAGCACTGCACAAACACCTTCGTCATCGTAAGCCCTACAACAGGCGTACTGGTTCCGCTGAAGCTAGAGGCTAAATTATTGGGCGTGTATCAATAGATGAGAGCCGTCTATTGTTGATGATAAAGTCCGTATAGGTGACTGGGAGGCTGATACTGTCATTGGCAAAGGGCATAAAGGGGTATTTGACACTAGCAGACCACGTCAGTAAAAAGACACTAATTACCCATGTCGCATCCAAACATGCGGAGGCTGTTAAGGACGCCATCATTACATTACTGAAGTCGGAAAAGGCGTTTCTTCATACCATCAACTTTGATAATGGCAAAGTGTTTGCCTATCACGCTAAATTAAAGGAGGCGCTAGGCGTAGATAATTATTTTGCACACCCTTAATGCTCTTGGGAACGCGGACTGAATGAAAATCATAGTGGACTGATACGGCAGTATCTTCCGAAAAGTATGGCGCTGGATAAAGTCACGGCGAAAAAAAATAGAGTCATTCAAGATAAGCTAAACAACAGACCCAGAAAGTTATTCGGCTATAAAACACCTAATGATGTTTACGATGCTATGCGTTTAGCAGTATAAAAACAGAGTGTCGCACTGGCGACTGAAATCCAAGTGATATTAAGAATAGATTAGAGCAGGTAAGAAGACTTCACTAACCAATAAGGGTTGTGAAGATAAACGGAATACTGAACGTCGTCCCCATGTTGATGCCCGTTTATTGTTATCTAACGGTTCTTGATAAATATGCTGGGGTATTTGAGACGGAACAAATTGTGCAACTTGCATACGTCCTCTGCGCATAGAGGGGTCAGTAAATAACTGTTCACCTAGTGGCTTATTACCTAAATAATGTAATCGTCTCAAAGGGCCTTGTAAGGTGCTGAGCGGCACAGCCGTACGTGCGTAAACCCAAGGCGTGTTGTTGCCATAAAGTATCACTTCGCGAACCATTGCCCATTGCCCGTTAGGGATACTTAGGATATGTCTTTCAGAAAGTGGAATGGAGCAGATAGACTGTTTAAGTACTGAGACTCGAAACTTGCCCCCTGATTTTTGTATTAATTTTGCAGTAAGTGATCCGCTATCCAATAGCCAGTGTAGGTATTCTTTATCAATTATTGGCCGTTGTTGAATGTCTCTCCACACAGGTTCCTTGTAGCGGGCGGTAAAATTTTCCGCCAGGGGTGTTTGTTCTGCAGATAAATGATGGTGAGTGTTATGGAAAGATAGCAAACCAAGAAGTTCCAATAAATGAAAATTATGTATTCCGCTATTGTAGAGCAGAAGCTGATAATAATCACACTGAACGAGGTACATGAGGTGTTATTGGGTTTACTCGCTAGGTACTGTAATGAATAGAGATGCCGCTAACCTAGAAAAAGTGGTTGGATCACGAAAGTCTCGGCTGTGGCTCCTGCGACGCTCTGCTTCCTTCATCTAGAGCTGTACGCAAATTTTTGATGCACCTAGCAAATGTTAAAACAATCCCATCACTAATAAAGCAACCGCGAAATGTTAGAATTCACTATGCACACCAATAACTCGTTTCGGAGCGCCTACTGTTGGTAGGTATCTTTTTACCGTCAAGCAGCACCGAGGCGTGCCCAATGGCTTTTTCTAGGTTTACGTATTATGCAGGGTTCATTTGCTTAGTCATTGCTTCGAGTATTTCTGTTGATTCCAACATAATGTCGATAGCCTCAGAAGCATCTTCTCTTTTTAAGTTAAAATTGTCGAACAAAGCATCGGGTATCGGGTCGTCAGAAACCCCTGTACGTATGCCTTTTTCGTTCAACAGCTTACGTGTGAGATAAATTAATTGTGAATATTCTGCATGTTCACCGTCGTACTCTGCATCACTCTGGTGCCGAATTGCGGTACATACTTCCTCTGGCATATTCCATAGCTCCATTAGCCAAGAGGCAAGTTGATCGCGGGTGACACCAATAATATGTTTTTCCACTGATTGTGGTGCGGTATGGGTATTGGCATCAATTTCGGTGCAAATATCATTAAACTGGCCACTAAATACCTCGGCAATCAATAAATAGCCAAAATTGTGTAGTAATCCAGATAAATAAGCACAGCCATAGCTAGGTCTTTTTTCTCGTGGCATACAGCTAATGATCGCTTCAGTACAAGTTGATACATAAACAGATTGTTGACAGTAGGTTAAGCAGCCCTCTGGCCGGCGATTAGGTAGTTTTAAGGTAGAGCCCAGCGCTAAGCCAAGAGATAGACTTAATACCATTTCAAAACCGAGCACACGCACAATGGCATCGTGAATAGATTTAATACTGCCCGGTGCAGAATAATAAGGCGATGACGCCCAACTCACCACTTGAGCTGCTAGCGCGGGGTCTAGTTCGATGATCTCACAGAGGTCGCTTACGTCAGCATTGGGATCAACACGTAATTTAATAATCGCTTTTGCCGTTGCAGGTAGCGGCGGTAGTTCCAATGTTTCATCGAGGCGCTGTTTAATGCGCAATTCCGTAAATTTTTCGACACTTTGGTTAATTTCTTTTACGTCTAAGTGCTTAGGTGTTGCACGATTTAAGCTGTCTAAGGGGATAGCAATATCGTTCACTATGGTGGACTCTAATAGTTTTTTAAACGATTCGCCGTCGACTTCAATATGTTGGTTGTTTGATCCTACACTCAACAGTAGTTTGTCGGTATTCAGTAAACGCCGGTCAACGATAGTCGGTAAGTTGCCTAGCTTAGGCATGGCTACCATGGCATCTAAGCCTAGGTCTTGAGTGAATTTTTTCAGTGCTTGTCCAACAACAGGCTTATAGCGTTCACCGAGCGCTTCTTTAACCGCTTCTAAATCAAGAATGGTTTGTTTTGGCGTAATTGCTAATAGTTTTTCGTTGTTAGGGTTTTGCAGTAGGTGCGCGTTTGCGCTTTGCGCCCGATGTGGTTGGCTAATCGACTGTATGTCCCCTACTTTTTGCTGAATTGGTACAGCAGATAAATTTGCTAAGGAATAAGAAATATTATGCTTTTTCAGTAGTTGTTCAATGCTAGCGGGGACGGTCACGGTAATTCCTCAACAGTAAATGTAATCTTCATTTAAGTGTAGTTGAAATTCAATGCTCCGCTAGCGGAAAGAATAGATTTAATTAAGCAGCTTTTAATAAAATCTGGGTTGAGTTTTTAGTGACATTTTTGATGTATTTGATGTTGTCTTTGGTGCTGTATTTGACAATAAAAAAGGCGGTTATTTTAGTCTCAATAATGTGGTTAGAGGCTCATTACGCTTGTGCGTAATGAGTGTTTTTACCTAACCAGCGTTCACTTAGTGGATTAATATGTTCAGGGAAGTGCGTAATAATTGTTTGTGCGTAAGCATTCACTTCCGGCATGAGGTAGAGGTCACGGCGTAAGTCTGCCAAAGCAAAATCAATATCGCCTGTTTGCCGTGTACCTAATACCTCACCCGGCCCGCGAAGTTGTAAATCGACTTCAGCGATTTTAAAGCCATCGCTGGTGCTACGCATCGCCTTGAGCCGTTCTTTGCCATTTAGCGAGACTTTGTCTCCATACAAGAGTACGCAGTGGCTAGCGATACTTCCTCGCCCTACCCGCCCCCTTAGCTGGTGTAGCTGAGCTAAACCTAGCCGCTCGGGGTTTTCGATAATCATCAAGCTAGCATTGGGGACATCCACCCCTACTTCGATAACGGTAGTGGCTACTAGCAGATCAATATCCCCTGCTTTAAATTGCGCCATCACTTGTTCTTTTTCGGCTGGTTTCAAGCGGCCGTGTACCAAGCCAATGGTCAAGTTGGGTAATGTGCTAACAAGTAAGGTCGCGGCTTCTTCGGCTGCTTGCGCCTCTAGTGTTTCGGAGTTTTCAATTAAGGTGCATACCCAATAAGCTTGACGGCCCTGTTGGCAGGCGTAATCAATACGTTGGATAATATTCGGCCGTTTTTGTTGGCTGATAATCACCGTTTCGACAGGGATTCGTCCTTTGGGTAGTTCATCAATAACGGAATAATCCAAATCCGCGTAAGCACTCATGGCCAGCGTGCGAGGGATGGGCGTAGCGGTCATGATCAATTGATGAGGAATGCCGGTGTGTGCGTTGCCCTTATTGCGTAAGCTAAGACGTTGATGCACCCCGAAACGATGTTGCTCATCAATAATGACGAGGGCTAATTGCTTGAATACAACGCTTTCTTGGAACAGTGCGTGGGTGCCTATCACCAGTTGTGTGACCCCCTCTTCTAGTGCAGCAAGCTGCTCTCGCCGTTCTTTCACTCTTTGCTTGCCGGTCAGCGAACCTACGCAAATGCCTAAAGGCGAAAACCATTGCTCAAAGTTAAGACGATGCTGTTCCGCTAAAATCTCAGTAGGTGCCATTATTGCTACTTGTTGTTGATTGGCGATGGCGTGCAATGCGGCTAAGGCAGCGACAACGGTTTTGCCTGAGCCGACATCCCCTTGTAATAAACGCATCATAGGAATGGATAGCCGTAGATCTTGACTAATGTCGCTCCCCACACGTTGCTGTGCCCCTGTGAGCGTAAACCCCAGTGCTTCTATAAATCGACCTTCTAGGGTTTTGTCTACAGGTAACGGCACCGCGGGTTGCTGTTGGCGCTGTTCTCGCAAGCGTAATAAATTCAGTTGGTAAGCCGTTAGCTCCTCCATAATCAAGGCTTGTTGATAAGGGTGCTGGCCTTCTAGCAATTGAGTCAAATCCGCGTCTTTGGGTGGGGCATGTAAATACGCCAGTGGTTCGAGTAAAGAGCGAGGAAGTGGTATTGATGATGTGCTGTTTTCTATCGTGTCTGCTGGCAGTAAAGCAAGATAGCTTTTAAAATCGAATGCTTTAGTGTAAGTGAGCGCTAGCTTTACGAGTGTGCGTAAGCGATTTTGAGTGATTCCCTCGGTGATAGGGTAAATGGGTGTTAGAGTCTCTTCCAAGCCGGTATTTGCGTTATGGGATGAGAGTAACTGGTACTCGGGGTGATAAAGTTCTAACCCCGAGGCCCCACGACGCGTTTCTCCATAGCAGCGAATGCGCGCTCCGGTCGCTAATGTTGCCCGCTGGGCATTAGAGAAGTGATAAAAACGTAAACTTAAGCAGCCGGTATTATCCTGCACGCGGCAAATCAAACTTCGACGTTTACCAAAAACCACATCGGTACCACGAACATCCGCTTCGATAACCACACTTTGGTTAGGCTGCAAGCTGCCAATCGGCGTGACACGGGTACGATCGGCATATTGACGAGGTAAGTGAAACAATAAGTCTTGTAAGGTATAAACGTTCAGCTTTTCTAACTTCTTTGCTAGTTGTGCCCCTACCCCTTTTAGCGCGGTGACCGGTGTTAATATTCCGTTGCTTGTTGACTGTTTGATGAATGCCATAATAAATAGGACCAGAAGAGATTATAGACACTCCTCTAAATACTCTCCGTCTGTTTTTCTGCTTTTTGCCCCTGCTGAATAGCAGTTCGAAGAACATCAACCGCTTTGTGACGGGGAAAACTCGCTCGCCATGCTAAACCAACCGTGCGTTTGGCACTGATTTCCGTGAGTGGTCGAATAACTAAGGTATCCGGCGCGTAATTGCTCTCAGCGGCTGATTTAGGCAAAATAGTGATTCCTATGCCGGATGCCACCATGTGCCGCATAGTCTCTAAGGAGCTGCCTGCTGTCGCCGTGCGAATATTGCCGCTATCATCGGCTGCATGGGTTTTAATCGACGGGAGCGCTTGTAATATTTGGTCTCTAAAACAATGGCCCTCCCCTAGCATTAATACGTTTTCTTCGATTAAGTCGTCAGCACATAGGCTGGTTTTTTTGGCGAGCTTATGAGCGGCGGGTAATAACACAACAAACGGCTCTTCGTATAATGCTTGTGTCACCACATCGGCTTCGGTAAAGGGTAAGGCGACAATAATCACATCCAAGTCACCTTTGCGTAATTGCTGGCGCAAAGTGGCGGTAAAGCCTTCTTCTACAAATAGCGGCATCTTGGGTGCGATAGATTGTAACTGTGGGATAAACTGAGGAAACAAATACGGCCCAATAGTAAAAATCGCCCCCACCTTTAATGGACTACCTAGTTGATCTTTACCCGATACGGCGATGTCTTTAATGACCGATGCTTGCTCTAATACGGTATGTGCTTGCGCGACTATTTGTTCGCCTATTGGCGTAGCTTGC
>JBLHVA010000085.1:0-7421 GCA_047630005.1 Candidatus Endobugula sp.
CACATCACAAACCCAATAAAGCAGTTCAGAATAGATATGGCCATTTTTGTTGGTGGCGGTGTTGCGTTAGCCACGGGTAATTATATTACTTATGACTTCCCTTTGATTGCAGGTTTTAGAGTCGTCATTGGGCTAAGTTTACTGGGGTTTTTTATTAGTTTGCTGCTGCTTTTACAGAAAGAGCAACAGATGATTAAGCAATCATTGCCGTCATCAAATGAGCAATACTCCTCTATTGCCAAACGCATACAAACATATACCTTTTGTTTATTGGCAAGCGCTACGGTGGTGATGATTTTAATCATTTATAAGGATTTTGAATGGCTAAAAGAAGTGGGGGGGCAGTACTCATTCGAACAGGCCGCCACATGGATACTCTATGAATTCCTCTTTGTTGCGACTGTTTTTGCCACTTATAGTTTTTATATCACGCGGTATTTTTCTCAAAATATTGCGCTGTATTTTCATCGCCAAAACAGCACACTAAAAAAACTAAAAGAAGGCGTTAGAAAAATCCAAGTTCCTGTCACAGCCAGTAACGAGTTTGGCGCCATGGCAGAATATACCAACCACATGATTGACAGCTTAAACTGCACCGAAATCACTTTAGAGAATACCCGCGATGCCGCTATTTTGGCCATCGCCTCGCTAGCAGAAACTCGCGATAACGAGACCGGCGCACACATTCTAAGAACCCAAGAATATGTATATGCATTAGGCTTATACCTGCAGGGAAATCCGCGTTTTAGCGATGAATTATCACCGAAAAACCTCGAACTCATCTATAAATCTGCACCCTTGCACGATATCGGTAAAGTGGGTATTCCCGATGCAATACTGCTAAAACCGGGCAAGCTAACAGTAGAAGAATTTGAAGTGATGAAGGCACATCCTAGCATTGGTCGCAGAGCTTTGGAAAAAGCAGAAGAGCAAGTGGGTGAACTGCCTTTTCTCGTTTATGCAAAAGAAATATCAGAAAGCCATCACGAAAAGTGGGATGGCAACGGTTACCCCGCAGGACTAAAAGGTGACGCCATTCCCATCTCTGCGCGGCTAATGGCATTAGCCGATGTGTATGATGCCTTAATCACCAAACGGGTTTATAAACCCGCCTTCAGTCACGAAAAATCTCGCGACATTATTCTAGAAGGTAAAGGTAAACATTTCGATCCTGATATTGTGGATGCCTTCGTTGCCATAGAGAACCGGTTTCTTCAGATCGCAAAGCAACATCGCGATGGCTAGCGTCTTAAAAAGATCAAAACATCAGCATGACAGCGAGTGAAATTAACATTTTTCGCATGTCGAAATGAGTGGAGATCAAACCGCAGACAAAAAAATCCCCGACGTTAATGTCAGGGATTTTATGTAGCTTACCTATCAATCTAAGCGACGCTGGAATTACAACGTTTTAATGTATTCAATTAAATCCCAGCGCTGATCTTCACTCAACGCAGGTAATACTTCACCGTCTAATTGGGGTGTACGGCCGGCTCCATATTCGTGACCGGTGTTCGTATCACCTGCACGAAAGGTAGTGAATTTGAAGCCATCATAGCCCTCTGAACGAAAGCCTACTTTTACTGGATCAAACTCACGGCTACCCACAACAAATGTTGCCGGTCGGCGTTCCTGTGGCTGTAAAAGGTCATATAAGGTTGGGACAGAACCATTATGTAAATACGGTGCTGTTGACCAAACACCGTTAAGAGAACGGCCTTTGTACGCTAACAATGAGTTATATGGCTGAGACGTAGTATCTGACTTATAATTACCACTTTTAACGGTATTAGCTATCGTATTATCGAAGAGCGATGCGCTAATATCATAGATGCGATCTAACCAACGACGAACAAACATTTTGTCAGTATCTGGTGTGGCAATCACACCTTTTGTTGCCGACGTTAATATTTGAATCACAGGGGCATTTTCTTCAATAATAACATCACCGACATCAGTGCCTTGCGCCGTGTGCTTCAAATTACCTGACTTACCATTAGACGCCACGCCATTAACCGCAGCAGCTCTGTCAGTACCGATAAAATCGATATCAGACATTTTAGCGACAACAAGCCGATCCCAGTTATTACGATCAATCACTTCGTGACAAGACTGACAATACTGCGCGTAGATCACCTGACCACGCTCGGCTTTATCTGTATCTACATTACCTAGAATCTCTTCTGGCCATACAGGTGATTTAAGGCTTTTAAGATGAGATTCAAGGCGACGTAAATTGGTTAAATCAATAGACGATTTAAAATCAATTTGCTGCTTTAAATTATCTTGACCGGTGAGCTTAGCGGATAAACTAAAGCCATCAGCTTCGTGTGAGCTCCAATCTAAAATACCAAATACACCAATTACTTCTCCGGTATTACGACCTAACGGTCCTACACCTGAATTGTTGGCAACGCCATTCCATTGCACGTAATCTGACTGTGCAATATCCCATAGAAATGGGTAGCTAGTTGGCGCATCCGCTTCGTTAAACACTTGGTTACGCACGCGCAATAAGTCACGCTGATTAAGTCCAGGATAGCCCGCTTCTTTAGACGCTAAACGCTCTATCACTAAACCAAATTGCTTATCCACGATAATATTTTCTCCGATACCTTCTAACACTTTATCAATTTTATCGTTAGTAAGAATACGTTTACCGGTTGGCGATACCGCTAGCTTCATCGCTGTTGCCAGTTGTGGTTTATTAATCATGTGCTGAAGAACACGATTATAAATCCGACCAAAGGCATCTAAACGCGCATAACCGTAATCAATGTGGCTATGGTTAACGGTATTATATAAACGGATGGTTCGAGTCCATTCCGCTAAACTGTCAACCACGTCTTTTTCTTTTGCGTAGTCGTTATCTAGAGCGATAACTTTTTCAACAAAGCGCTGTTTTTTCTCATCATTATTGAGAGTCGCTTGCATCGACTTTTCTAAACCAGTTAAAAAACCTACCATGTCGGCCATTGCAGGAGCACCGTCAATACGAACCGCTTTTCCTTGATAGTTCACTTGCCCCGTATGGCAAGCAGCGCAGGTATAACCCATGTAGTCTTTGTCTTCGTAAGTTTCTTTTACAAAACCAACGGCTAGGCCGTCTGGGTTAAAAAAGGTAGGCTTTTGTGGAAGGTAACGATAATGATCAATGTTTTTATTAGAACGAAAAAGCTCGCTAGATTTTTCTTCTTCTAGTACCAGAAAAAAATCATAAGGCAGTAAAGCAGAACCTTGAGTAGTGTTGTAATACCACAAGCTATCGTTAGCCGACCAGCCTTGATCTAAATAGACTGGCGTTGAGTAGTTTTCGCCAAATGCACCGTTTTCAATAGGGACTGCACCACGGTCTGGATCATCATCCCAACCTTGGTATATTTTCCCGATGATTAACGAGACAATCGCTAATACGAAGACGACGACTAATAATAGTTTTATTTTTTTTAATAAATTAAAGATGGCGGCGAAAAAGCGCTGAAATAGAGTAGCCATGACAATTTCCCTCTGACGTTGGTTTTTAGTATTTTTTTGACGCTACCCTTTACGACTAGAGTTAACGCTACAACTGGCGGCGAGTCTACCAAGTGAAGAGATGAAGCACAATAGCCCTAGAATTTAAGAGGATAAGTACTAAAAAGATTGGCGCGCAAATGTTACGCATAAAAAAACCGAGAAAGAATCTCGGCTTTTTTATTTTCTATTGCAGTGTATTTATTGTCTAACGTTGATGGCTAGACGATACGATTTTTCACCAAAGGTAACAAATCATAAACAACTACATTATTCTGCTTTTTCTTTTTCAGCTGATGCATCTAAATTAATAGTCGCATTAGGCGTTAGGTCTGCATTAGCATTTGTTGCAGCCGCTTCTACCGGTGCAACTTCTGTTGGCGCTTCTGCAGCTGCATCGCCTGATTGAGTACTTAACTCTGCATTAGCTTCCTTAATAGAAAGCTTAATACGACCGCGCTGATCAACGTCTAAACATTTCACTTTAACGGTTTGACCTTCTTTCAGGTAATCCGAAACCGCATTAACACGTTCTTCTGCGATTTGTGAAATATGTACTAAGCCGTCTTTACCAGGCAAGAAGGTAACGAACGCACCGAAGTCTACGATACGAGCAACAACACCTTCGTAGATAGCGCCAATTTCTGCTTCCGCAGTAATTTCGCCAATTTTGTTCATCGCTGCTTGAAGTGCTTCGTTATCTGCTGCGTACACTTTAACAAGACCGGTATCATCAATATCTACTGATGCGCCAGTTTCTTCAGTAATAGAACGGATAGTTGCGCCGCCTTTACCGATGATGTCGCGAATTTTGTCAGGATCAACTTTAATCGTTTCAAAACGTGGGGCATTCTCAGACACTTCAGTACGTGACTCGGCAATAACCTTGTTCATTTCCGCAAGAATATGTAGACGTGCTTGCAATGCTTGCCCTAGCGCGATTTCCATAATTTCTTCGGTGATACCTTCAATTTTGATATCCATTTGTAGAGCAGTAATACCTGCAGCAGTACCAGCCACTTTAAAGTCCATGTCACCTAAGTGATCTTCATCACCTAGAATGTCAGTCAATACAGCAAAACCGCTTTCTTCTTTAACAAGACCCATTGCAATACCAGCAACTGGTGCTTTAAGAGGAACACCTGCGTCCATCATTGCCAAGCTTGCGCCACATACTGAAGCCATTGAACTTGAACCGTTAGATTCAGTAATTTCACTCACAATACGAATGGTATAAGGGAAATCTTCTTGATTCGGTAGTACCGCAGCAACACCACGACGCGCTAAACGGCCATGGCCGATTTCACGACGACTAGTTGAACCCATACGACCACACTCACCTACTGAATATGAAGGGAAGTTGTAGTGCAACATGAATGGGTCGCGACGCTCACCCTCTAAGGCATCAATGATTTGTGAATCACGCGCATTACCTAAAGTCGCAACAACAATCGCTTGAGTTTCGCCACGAGTAAATAATGAAGAACCGTGTGCTTTGTTTAATACGCCTACTTCAACATCAATACCGCGAACAGTTGTTGTGTCGCGGCCATCAATACGTGGCTCACCAGCAACAACGCTCTTACGTA
Source organism: Candidatus Endobugula sp. (assembly GCA_047630005.1). Lineage (GTDB taxonomy): Bacteria > Pseudomonadota > Gammaproteobacteria > Pseudomonadales > Cellvibrionaceae > Endobugula. The sequence continues at coordinate 5,103 of JBLHVA010000085.1, forward strand.
CAGTTTGTTTTTCTAGCTTACTGAATGCAGATTTTACTGTGTCAGCTGTGATACCTGCTTCTTCGTTAACTAGTGCTGTAACGGCTTCGTTACGCGAAGTGGTTAATTTACCGTAACGTTCCATTTTGTCGGTAGTACGGTAAGCGTCTGCAATAGCTGCACCGAACTGTTCTGCAACAGCAGTTTTAAGTTCAGCATTTTCTTCCGCTATACTCCATTCCCAACGTGGCTTACCAGCATCTTTCGCTAACTCAGTGATCGCTTGAACAACCGCTTGGCATTCTTGATGCGCAAATAATACTGCACCTAGCATAATATCTTCTGGTAATTCACTAGCTTCTGACTCAACCATTAACACGGCGTCTTTTGTACCAGCAACGACCATGTCTAGCTCAGATTCTGCTAGCGCGCTGTAGCGTGGGTTAAGCACGTAGCCTGTTTCTTGTGTATAACCTACACGTGCGCCACCAATAGGACCGTTAAACGGAATACCTGAGATTGATAGTGCTGCTGATGTACCGATCATTGCTGCGATATCTGGATCAACATCATTTTCAGCAGATACAACCATACAAACCACTTGCACTTCGTTCATGAAGCCGTTTGGAAATAATGGGCGAATTGGGCGGTCAATTAGGCGAGAGGTCAATGTTTCTTTCTCGCTTGGACGCGCTTCACGTTTAAAGAAACCACCCGGGATTTTACCCGCTGCATAGGCTTTTTCTACGTAATGTACTGAAAGTGGGAAAAAACCACGACCTTCGTCTGCCTGTTTTGCACCAACAACGGTACATAAGACTTGAGTTTTACCGATACTAACAAGTACTGCGCCTGTCGCTTGACGTGCTATACGTCCGGTTTCTAAAGTAACGGTATCGTTACCGAACTGAAATGTTTTAGTTACTGGATTCACAAATTTATCCTTTCTCTGTTCTATTTACTTTAAGTTACTGTAAAAAAATTAATGGTTTGCTTTCATCACCGCTTGTTGAATGACAAGGATTTAATGGGAGTATCGAAGAAAAACCATGAAATCATGGGGTCAGAGTCATGACTCTGACCCCATGATTTTCGACACTCTCATTAAATCCCTACATCACATACCAGAGGGAAGAAAACGTTTGAAGCTAACAATAAGTTAAAACACAAAAAACAAAAGTGCCCGCAAATGCGGGCACTTTTACGTTATTGCTTAACGACGTAAACCTAGCTTCTTAATAAGGCCGGCATAACGTTCAACATTTTTGCTTTTCAAGTAATCCAACAACTTACGACGTTGGTTTACCATACGAATAAGACCACGACGTGAATGGTGATCTTGTTTGTGATCGGCAAAATGCCCTTGTAATTTGTTAATATTGGCAGTCAATAAGGCAACCTGCACCTCTGGAGAACCGGTATCACCCGCTTCGATTTGATTGTCTGTAACAATTACTGCTTTTTCTTCTGCACTTAGTGCCATGGTACTTTCCTCTTTCGTTTAATATGCAGAGAGTTAAATTAACTCCCTATTTATTGGCCTACCCGTGCATATTTACAGATAGGTCAAATTCTTTGGTTTTTTTGGCCGCACTTTATTTATCACGTTTAACAACCACCCGTTTGGGGGCAAGCTGCCCTTCGACAAGTTCGGCAACACCGATAAATTCGCCATTATCCATACAGACGCGAACAATACCACCTTCTTTAGCGGAACGGTAGGCTTCGGTACTCATAACCGCTTGCCCTTGGCGAAAGTAATCACCCATCTCATCTGAAATGACGACTTTTGGTATATTTTGTACTGGGGAGTCAGTTGGTAGTAACAAATGATCTAGCTGTTCTGGCTCACCTTCCCCACGAGCATCCACTAAAGCCTGCAAAGAAACACTATCGGCTTCAACAAAAGGACCCGCCGAGCGCCGATGTAAACGAGAGACATGCGCCTCAACGCCTAACAACGCACCTAAATCTTCCGCTAATGATCGAATATAGGTGCCTTTACTGCAATGCACTTCAACTTCTATTTCTGGGTGTTCACCATTTTCGCGAAAGGCTGTCATCTCATAGCTATAGATCGTGACTTCGCGAGATTCTCGAGGAACAGTAACGCCTTCTCTCGCCCACTTATATAAAGGCTTACCTTGATACTTTAAGGCAGAATACATGGAAGGAATTTGTTTGATTAGACCCCGGAACTGAGGCAAGACGTCTTCAACCACTGCCTGGGTAATATGGCTCGCGTCTTTCACTTCAACGACTTCGCCGTCGCAATCACCGGTTTCGGTTTTTATACCTAAACGAAACGTGCTGCTGTAGCTTTTGTCTGCATTAAGTAAA
>JBLHVA010000086.1:0-7419 GCA_047630005.1 Candidatus Endobugula sp.
AAAAAAATGACCGATGTTAAGCTTAAACCGATTTTAAATGCCGATGCCACCGTAGACCAGAGTAGCACCGCCGTTAAGCCATAGCTCAACGCCAGTGTTTCTTTTTTCAAGTAGAGCGATTCCTATCGAACGTTAGCTAGGAACTTTTGCGTATGTACACTTTGTGGATTACCAAAAATCTCCTCAGGCGTACCGATTTCTTCCATAATACCTTGATGGAAGTAGGCAACACGATCAGACACTTCTTTGGCAAAACTCATTTCATGGGTGACCACGATCATTGTCATACCGTCTTTTGCTAACAAACGCATGGTATCCAACACTTCACCTACAAGCTCTGGGTCAAGTGCCGACGTTGCCTCGTCAAACAACATATAACTGGGCTCCATCGCTAAGGCGCGAGCAATCGCTAGACGTTGCTGTTGACCACCTGAAAGCTCGGCCGGATAAGATCCTAATTTATCACCTATCCCCACGTGTTCTAGCTGTGCTGCTGCAATTTTTTCAGCATCCGCTTTACTCAAACCTTTAACGATACGAGGTGATAATGCGACATTTTCTAGCGCTGTTAAATGCGGGAAAGAATTCCATTGCTGAAAAACCATACCTATTTTTTCACGCAGTAAGTTTAGATTGGTTTTTTTGTCATGGACATCAACACCGTCAACAAGGATTTCACCATTATTAATGGGCTCTAAGCCGTTGATACAGTACAACAATGTTGATTTACCCGAACCAGAAGATCCGACAATCGTTAATACTTCACCATCAGCCACATCTAAATCGATGCCTTTAAGTACTTGAACATCACCAAATGCTTTATGTAAGTTTCTGATTTTGATCATTGTTGCCACCTTTTTTCTATATAACTACTCGCCTTCGAAATCGGATATGAAAGGGCGAAATAAAAGAGACCCGCAACGGCTAAAACAGTAAATGTTTCTGCTGTACGAGTAATTAATATTTGAGACGCTTTTAGTAACTCGGTATAGCCAATCACCGAGACTAATGCCGAGTCTTTAAGCACACTTAATGCAACACCTACCCAAGCCGGTAGCACGGCACGCAAGCCAATTGGCCATACAATGTAACGCATATCTTGCCAGTAAGTCATACCCAGCGAGCGCGATGCTCTACGTGTTGTCAATGGGACTGCGTCAATACCACTGCGCGCTACTTGAGCGACCAATGCAGAGGTGTATATAGAGAGGATTATCGTGCCCGACCAAAAAGCGGGTAATGGAAAACCTGCTATCGCAATGAAACTATCAAATAAAATCAACTGGATAATCAACGGTACACTTCGAAAAACATCGAGAAAGCCATTAACGACCATGCGCACAGCGAGATTACCCGCATTCAATAGCCAGCCGAAAATAGTACCGAAAATAGTGCCGATACTGATCGCAACAAGTGCAATCTCTAATGTTTTTAACGCGGCTCCACCCAAAAACAAAAGATCACTAGCTTGTAAGTCACTAAAAACTTGAATACTTGTAGCCATAAAATTTCTCCTATTGAGGGCCCTTAAACATACGCCAGCCAATGAAACTCATTAAACCTAGAGCAATTTTTGCAATTATGTAGTAAATAACCGCTGTTGCCGCAAAAAACTCGAACGTTCTAAACGTTTTAGACGACAAGAACTGAGTTTCTCCGGTTAACTCACGTAGACCTACTAGCATACCTAGAGAACTCATTAGAATAACCCAAATAAATTGGTTGGTCATAGGATGGTAAATAATGCGCATCACTTGAGGAACCATGATATATAACTGGGTCTGGAAAAAGGTCATACCAAGAGAACGTGCTGCACGAAGCTGAGTTGGCGGGACTGAATTAAAACCGCCCTTGAAGTTTTCAGCCATATAACCTGCTGTATTGAATGCTAGCGCTATGAACACAACAAAGTAAGATTCGATAAAAATACCGAAAGCGCCTAGTCCAAACTTAAAGAAAAACAGCTGAAAAAGAGCGGGGGTATTACGAGCAAGTTCAATCCATACTCCTGCAAAAAACCTAAGAGGCCAAAGAGCAGATGCACGAAAAAAATAAAGGAACAAGCCGAGAAATGTACCGGCCAACATAGATAGGATCGACACTTCGAGAGTGATCCATGCGGCATCTAACATATCGGGCAGTGACTGGAAAACTGGACGCCATAAAAACTGATAGTCCATTGGTACCTCCTAACAATATCACGGGAATTATTGTAAATATTACGTATGATTAACTTTAAATACGACTAACGATAGAAATAACTAACAGTACAAATATGCTGTATTTATTGTTATGAAGTACATAATGATAAAGTTAAGTATAGTGCTGGACTAAGAAAAAGCCATTCACATGAGAGTCAACTGTCTCTGGAGTAAGGAGTAGCTCTGTAATATATGATAAAAATGATAAGTAGCGCACACTGTGAGTGTGTGCACTACGAACAGAAATACTACGGCCTTACGACTTAGTAGTAAGTACCCGGTACTGTCATATCAGGAGCTGTACCACCGATCCATTTGCCATATAGCTCTTGGAAACGACCAGTACGAACTTGTCTGTTGATGTATAGGTTAAGATAGTTAATCCACCCAAATTCCTTACGTAGTGTCATCATACCTACGATGTCAGAGCCGAAAGGAGCAACAGGCCCTAATTTAACGCCTTTAAACTTACCCGAAGCAATCACGTTAGCCGCTGCAGTATCGGTAACGATAACCGCATTAACCTGACCCTGAGATACCGCTAGGAAAGATTCGTTTTCGCTTTGGAAAGAAGAGTACTTACCTTTAGCGCCTTCCCAGTTTTCTTTTTTATACTTTAAAAACTCACTTTCATAAGTTGTACCAACGGCAGAACCTACACTTAAGTCTTTAAGGTCTTCCCAAGAAGCCGCTTCTGCTTTATCAGATAACAGTGCTTGGAATTGAAAAACCATGTAAGGAATAGTAAAACCAACCGTTTGAGCACGCTCAAGGGTGTCAGAAGAAGAGGCAATTGCCACGTCAACTTTACCCGAGATCAAGCTTGGAATACGCTCAGCCCACGTTAGACCGACTACTTCATATTCGATATTCATTGCTTTAGCAAGATCGGCACACATATCAACATCCATACCTACTGGATTGTTGTTGCTGTCACGAAAACCCATTGGTGGGAAATCAAGAACAACACCACAACGTACTTTACCTTTTGATAAAACGTCGTCTAGTTTATCTGCTGCAACATTACCTGATGCTAGCAAACCAAAACTTGCTGCTAATAGCGCTTTTTTGAAAAAATTACTTTTCATGTTTTTCACCTTTTTTAGTTTATAAAGTTATTAGTATTATTTTTATCTTGATACTGCTTATTTTAATACAGTTTATTTTCTACAATAATTACCCAATAAAAACGAGCAACTATTGCTTTAATCGGCCATATTCATATGTAGATGTTCAAAACGGCGACGGGCCTAGTCTATCAAAGCCGCCATTCTGCACTTGCAATAACCTACGAATATTTTCCTAAAACTACGATTACCGACCAATTATCCCTGAGTTTCGGGAGATAACAAGCTTGCGTTTCCGCCAATTGCCGCAGTGTTTAGAGAGATAGTCTTTTCTGTGATAAAACGCGTCAAATAATTCGGCCCACCTGCTTTAGGACCAGTACCTGACAACCCTCTACCACCAAACGGGTTAACACCAACCATAGCGCCTACTTGGTTACGATTAATGTAAACATTACCTACACGCACACGTTTTGCAATGTACTGATAGGTTGTAATATTACGCGAATGAATACCTAAAGTGAGTCCAAACTGCATACCATTAATATCGGCGATCACTTTATCCATATCAGCAGCGGCATAACGTGCCACATGAAGGATCGGGCCAAACTTTTCATCTTTTAATTGTGTAATCGAATCAATTTCAAGTAAAGTCGGCGGTACAAATGTTCCATTATCAAATCCGTCAGCATCACTACCCTGATAACTTTGCTTAGCGACACCCTTCATTTCTTCAATGTAGGAAAGCAAATTATCTTGAGCCGCTTTATCAATAACAGGCCCCATATCCGTTGAATAATCACCGGGGAAACCCAGCTTTAATTCATCCATAGAACCTTTAACCAACTCAATCACACGATCTGCTATATCATCTTGGACATACAGCACACGCAATGCAGAGCAACGTTGCCCCGCCGAACTAAAGGCTGAACGAATCACATCCGTTGCCACTTGTTCAGGCAATGCCGTAGAGTCCACTAACATAGCGTTTAAGCCACCGGTTTCTGCAACCAATGTCGCAATAGCAGATTCACGATTAGCAAGATTATTATTGATCAAGCGGCCCGTTGGAGTCGAGCCGGTAAATGCAACGCCAGCTACATCACTGCTTTTCATCAACACGCCACCCAACTCTGCACCCGAACCCGGCAAGAACTGCAGCACACCTTTAGGGATGCCCGCTTCGTGCATCATTTCAGCCGCTCTGAATGCAATCAAACTAGTTTGCTCTGCCGGCTTAGCGATAACAGTATTACCCGCTACAATCGCTGCAACAACCTGTCCCATAAAAATAGCTAACGGGAAATTCCAAGGACTAATGCAAACAAACACACCTCGGCCTTCATAGTGCAATTCGTTAAGTTCACCCGTTGGGCCAGGCAATACTCTTGGTTCAGTAAACATACCACGGGCTTGCTGCGCATAATAGCGACAGAAATCAACCGCTTCACGAATCTCATCAATAGAGTCGTCTAATGTTTTACCCGCTTCTCTTACACATAGCGCCATCAATTCATCGCGGTTATCTTCTAACAATGCCGCAGTCTTATCTAGTGCCGCTGCACGAACACTAACATCAGTTAATGACCAAGCATCAAAGCTTTCTCTCGCAGTGACTAAAGCATCAGACGCCATACTTGGGGTCGCATGAAGCACACTACCCACTTTTTGACTGTTATCGTAAGGGCTATGAACATCAACTACTTTGCTCGCACCGCCATCAGTACCATCTGAGCCAAGGATAGGCTTAGCCAACCACTGCGTATCTTTATATTTATCTAAAGCATTCATTAAAGGCTCTCTCTGTGAAGCGATATGCAAATTAATTCCTTTTGAGTTATCGCGGTCGTTAAAAATTTTACCTGGCAATGGAATATAAGGACTCACAATACTAGGCCGTGTCATTAATAGTTTTGTTGGATGAACAATCAACTCGTCTACTGGTACATTCGCATCTTGTAGCTTATGCACAAATGAACCATTAGCACCGTTTTCTAACAAGCGTCTCACTAAATACGGCAGCAAATCTTCATGGCTACCTACTGGCGCATATATACGTACACCAACATTTGGATACGACTGCATAACGGTTTCATATAAACCTTCGCCCATACCGTGCAAACGCTGAAATTCGAAATGTCTCTCACCGGCCATCGCTAAAACACTCGCGATGGTTTGTGCATTGTGGCTAGCGAATTGCGGGTAAATACACCCTTTGGTGTAGTCTGACAATAAGTAACGAGCACATGCTAAATAAGAAGTATCTGTAGATTCTTTACGTGTGAAGACGGGGTAACTATCAAAGCCCAGTTCTTGGCATAGTTTAATTTCTGTATCCCAGTAAGCGCCTTTTACTAAGCGAACCGGAATTTCATCACCTTGTGAGGCAGACAGCGACGTAATCCAACATAATACGTGCAGTGCTCTCTTGGAATAGGCCTGCACAACCAAACCAAAGTTACCCCAGCCTCTGGCAACATCAGACGTATACACTTGCTTAAATAATTCTAAAGACAACTCTAAGCGATCCGCTTCTTCGGCATCAATCGTAATACCAATATCACAGGCACGTGCTTTCTCAACAATCCTGTTAACGATAGCAACAAGCTCTGGAAGCGTGCTTTCTCGATGTGATTCTTCGTAGCGTGGATGTAGTGCAGAAATCTTAATGGATAGCGTATGACCCTCGCCTGTTTCGGGGCGAGACTTTGCATTTTTTGCAATATTATCTAAGGCACCCAAATAACTATTCAAATAACGTTCGGCATCTTTACGTGTATGCGCGGCTTCGCCCAACATATCGAAAGAGTATTTACAGCCATCGTTACAAAAAGGAATAGAACGCTTGCTAGCCTCTTGGATGGTACGACCCAGTACAAAATATTCACCAATAATTTGCATTGCCACTTTCATTGCACCACGTAATGTAGACGCGCCACATTTGTACAAAAGCTTCTGTAAACCAGTCGACGCATCACCGTGATTCACTGCGCCCGACTTAACAAAACGACCCGCAATTAATAATCCCCAAGTCGACGCATTAACAAATAAACTATTGTCACTATCCAAATGCGTTTTCCAATCTGCAGCGGTCAACTTATCTTTGATCAATGCATTGCGTGTTGCCGCATCAGGCACTCTTAATAACGCCTCCGATAGGCACATCAAGGTAATGCCATCTTCATCGCTTAAGCTATATTCCTGTAATAGCTTATCAACGATGTGCGCGCCCTTAGTGCTTTTGCGCGTTTTTTCGATTAAGGGGCGAGCAGTAGCATTAATTTCTAGCATTTCTTTAGAAGCTGGATCAGCAATCGCAATAAGACGCTTTACCCAAGTTTCTTCATCAACACTGTAATTTTTCGACAGCTCTTGAAGCAATTGATCGTGACTAAGATTGAGCCATTCTTCAACGAAAGATAAGTTATTTACTGTATTCATATTTTTACACTCTACTCATTAGGTTTGAAGTATCTGCCAATTTTCATCAAGAAGATTGCATAAAAATATGCATTGATTGCAAAATAATACGTAAAAAAATTAACGTACCGCTGAAAATAATTCACGTCAGGAAAAGCCAACATGCTGATTTAAAAGGAATTAACGAAGAAAAAAGAAAAGATCTATACCGCTTAGCTATAAGAGTTGCAAAAACAAGCTATCTTACGCTGTTGCGATACTGACTAGGCGAACAGCCAACTTTTTTTGTGAATGTGTTGGTAAATGCACTCTGACTAGAGAAACCAAGAGAAAAACAAATGTCTGTTAAGTTTTTATTAGTATTGTCCAACAAAAACTTAGCCACTTTTATTCGCTCCAATATGAGATATTGATGAGGGGATATCCCGGTTTTATCACGAAATTTTTGATAGAAATGGCTCGCACTTAAATCACAAACCTGAGCCAACTCAGACACCTGTATCTTGTCAGCTATATGGGCATGGATATACTGCTGAATAACGTTAAGATCTAAGCGATCACCATGGATGCGATGCTCAACGCCGGTAGCATTACTAGAAAGACGATTAGATAGGCTACGTAGCACAAGCTCCGCCACTAACGGTTTGAATGAAGGATCATCTCCATAAGCTTTAATTTCACTAGCCAAAGAAAATAACATCAAGTGCATTTGCTGATCGATAGAAAAATAA
>JBLHVA010000087.1:0-7292 GCA_047630005.1 Candidatus Endobugula sp.
AAACATCACCTTTACGAAAATCATCTAATGCGCTTTTCACCATAGCGTTACGTGTTGCTTTGGTGTTGTTTGCTATATCTTCGTAAGTCATCCATACGGCTTCGATAATACCATCGTCGAGTATTTGGTCGGGGTTATGTTGAATGGGGGTGGTGGCGAAGACCTGGCGCATATAGGTAATGCCAGTTTCGCCAATAAAGCGGTAGATACCTACAAGGTGGGTGAGTGTGACATTCCATCCAGTTTCCTCCCGAGTTTCACGAATAGCAGCCTCGGCTAGGCTTTCGCCTTCATCTAAGTGCCCCGCAGGTTGGTTGTAGACTTTTTTGCCGTCACGCACTTCATGCACGAATAAATATTCTTTATTGTTTTGTTGGTTGGTACGTCCAACAACGGTGGCGACGGTAACATTAGGTTTCCAGCAGGGTTCCAGCAGGGTTCCATGCGTTATTCTCTTGTTACTTATCGGTTAGTGTTTTTGTTGGTACTAGCTAGTAGGTGTTAGTGAATAGGTGCGAGACCTCTCTTTATAAGTGTGTTGACTACTACGGGCGTTTGTATTGGGCGCGCTTTTTTTTATTCGCAGGGGTATGACTTGATGCTCGCTTTAAAGGTGGGGTTAAGATAGGTCAGGAATCATGCCCCTGCCCCTGCTGCCACTACAGCGTCTAATTTTCGGGTAAAGCTACTCTAACGAAGAGGTTTCCGCTTCTGCGTGGTCGTTAATCTGTTATTTCTATTATTGAATAAAGTATCGACTTTGACATATATCCGGCTTCTTTAGGTGCCAACGGATTTTAATGCGTTTGCCCTAGACAGAACCCGCGAACTGACACTACTATTTTCTTATGGGTTCAGGCACAATGGGCATATCATACGATAAAAAGCCTGTTTATGAAGCATAAAAGAGTTATCAAGAAATACGCCAATCGCCGACTATATGACACTGAAGAGAGTCGTTATGTCACCCTTAAAGATATCAAAAACATTATCGCCCTAGGTGTTGATGTCAGTATTATCGACGATACCAAAGATGTCGACATTACCCGTCCCCTGTTACTGCAAATTGTATCCGAACAAGAACTAGGTGGCACACCGCTGTTAAACGAAGCCGTTCTTAATCAGTTAATCCGTTTTTATGGGCACCCCATGCAAAATATGATGAGCGGGTTCATTGCCAATAGCATTAAAACGTTTATTTCTCAGCAAGAAGCCATGCAAGAACAAATGCAGAGTTTTATAGAAGCGTCTCCATTTAATAATTTCCAAGAAATGGCCACGAAAAACATGCAAGCCATGGCGGATATGCAAAAACAATTTTTTACGCAAAATAATCCACCAAACAAAACAACGAATGATGAGTCTAAAAAATAAAATCAGGATAAAACAATCCGATTTTTACTGCATCATTCCTATATCAAAAGATAATATATTTTCTCACTGAGAGAATACAACACTTCCACCATTTTATATTTGAAAGAGGCTCACATGAAAGTAACCGTTGATATGGACATGACCCCAGAAGAAGCCAGAAAACTAATGGGCTTACCCGACCTAGAGCCACTACAAACTGCAATGATGGAAAAAATCCAGGAACAAATGGAAGAATACTCCAAAGAATTCGCTGACCCTGAAGCGATGTTTAACAAGTTTATGCCGCTAGGTATTAATGCAATGGAACAATATAAAAATTTTTATAGTCAGATAGCGAATAGCGCTTACACCTCGACTAAAAAATCCGATAAATAAATAGTAAACTAATAATGCGCGTTCTAAGATCCATTAACTGAGACTACCAACATGAGTAATGATTTTATTGAACCTTGGCAAAAAATGATGAACGAATGGCAACAGACGCAAACATCAATGAACCAAAAAATGATGGATAACATGCAAAAATGGGGGAATAGTTTTGAAAAAAACGATAACTCTTACTACAGCAATAATCCAACCCTCGATATTTTTCAATTATTTATGCAAAAAGTATTCGAGCATAACCCTCAATACAATTTACAGTCATCACGTAACTGGCAAGATGTATTGAATGCTTTTCCAGGATCTGACGGTTTAATGGATCAAATGAATAGCTTTATCAAAGGCAACAAAATCATCTTTGATAAGTTCAAACAAGATATGGTGGACACGCTGCCTGACGATGAAACCAAAGATTATTTTCTATCGACATTAGATGACATTTCTAATCCTTATAGTTGGTTAAAATTTTCCGACACCAGTGTCGAAGAAGGTTTAAAGCGATTTAGTGAAGGCCCTCTTTTTTCTGGCATTTCAGATTTAGATAATCGCATCGCAAAAGCAATGGACGGATGGCTAGATTTAGGTGAAAAAAACAACGACTATTACGAAGTCTTACTTAAAAGCTGGATGAGTGCCTACGAAAAATTCATTACTCATTTAAATGAATTAGGCGAGGAAAAGCAAAGTATATCGCCGAAAAAACTTCTCGAAATATGGTCAGTCATTGCTGATGAAGAATTAATGGTTATGCATCGTTCAGAATCATTTCTACAAGCACAAAAAGCGCTTATTAAGGCTAACGCAGAATACCGCTTACAAGAGCAGGACGTTGCCGAAGTTATCTGTGAAACCATGCATATACCGACTCGCAAAGAGGTGGATGACCTTCATAAAACGGTTACTGAATTACGCCGTGAATTACGTTCGCTTAAAAAACTAGTAACGACATCAAATACCCAAACTAAAAAACCGGCAGAAAAAAAAGATAACCTAAAAGACAATCCGGTAAAAGAAGATTTTGCAGAGAAAGCATCTGTCAAAAAAAGTCCCGTGAAAAAATCAGCGTCAAAAGCTAGTTCAACCAACAAGGCAAGCAGCAAGCCATCTGCTAAGCCTAACAACACATAGATTGGTTAGGAGAAATACCCCGTGGATACATTACCGCTCGTTAACCCATATTCGGCAATGGCCGAACTCTCTAAACTAAACAGTGAATTAGTATCAGGAATTAAAAATATTAGTGCAACTAAAGATGCTGATATACATATAGGGACTACCGAAAAAGAAGAAATTTTTAAGCAAGATAAAGTATCACTTTATCGTTACAAGCCCTTGGCCGAACAACAAGTTCTATCGACCCCCGTTATCGTCGTTTATGGCTTAATTGGTCGTTACACGATGGCCGATCTACAAGAAGATCGCTCACTAGTGCGTAACATGCTCAACGCGGGCATTGATATGTATGTAGTTGATTGGGGTAGCCCATCACGCGCCGATCAATGGCAAACTTTAGATGATTATATTAGTGGTTATCTGCACGACTGTATTGAGCATATCAAAGCAGAGCAAGGTATAGACCAAGTGAATATTTTAGGTATTTGTGAAGGCGGAGTATTTTCCATTTGCTACAGCGCACTACACCCCGAGAATGTGAAAAATTTGATGACCAGCATTACACCGGTAGATTTTCATGGTGATCAACGAGATGATCGCCTGTCTCATGGATATATTAATGTCTGGACACGTAATTTAGATCCTAGCGATATAGACCTAATGGTAGAGGCCTACGGCAATATGCCAGGTGAACTCATGGGCATGGTATTCCAACTCATGACACCGATGAAATCACTCACTAAATACAATCTCGACTTGATTAATATTGCCCAAGATGAAAAGAAGTTAATGAATTTTTTACGCATGGAAAAATGGCTTGCTGATCGCCCCGACCACCCAGGAGCTGCCGCTAAACAATGGTTTAAAGATTTGTATCAAGACAACAAATTAATTAAGAATGAATTAGAACTTAATGGACAAACCGTCAATCTGACCGATATTACTATGCCAGTCCTTAATATCTTTGCCTTAAACGACCATATTATTCCACCGGAATGCTCTATGGCGCTAAAAGACTACGTTGGCACACAGGATTATACTGACCTACCGCTACCCGGTGGGCATGTAGGCGTATTTGTCAGTGGTAAATCACAAGGCATATTGGGCAAAGGGATTGTCGACTGGTTAACAGAACGTGATGCATAGATCATTTATAATTGAAGACTAGTAGAAATACACTCTACTCATGATGTGCAAAAAATAACGTGCAACAACTTATGTACAACCACTTATGTACAACAAAGGTGAATTGAAAGCTTATGAAAAATAAAATAGTTTCAGCTGACGATGCAGTGGCCTTAATTCAGGATGGCGACACACTCTGCCTTTCTGGATTTGTCGGAACAGGAACCCCTGAAGAATTAATTATCGCTTTAGAAAAGCGCTTTGTAGAGACCGGCTCACCTAAAAACTTGACGCTAGTTTTTGCTGCAGCTCCAGGAGATGGTAAAGAACGAGGTGCCAATCGACTGGCTCATAAAGGCTTAATTAAGCGTGTTATCGGCGGACACTGGGCGTTGGTTCCAAAAATTGCCAAAATGGCAAACAATAATGAAATTGAAGCATACAATTTCCCGATGGGAACGCTAACGCAATTGTTCCGTGATATTGCCGCACATCGTGGTGGCATTCTCACGCAAGTAGGCTTGGGCACTTTTGTTGACCCTAGACAAGATGGCGGAAAACTCAATGAAGTGACGACTGAAAATTTAGTTGAACTGATGATGCTGGACGGCCAAGAATGGTTGTTTTATAAAACCTTCCCGATTAATGTCTGTTTTTTACGCGGCACCACATCCGACCCGCATGGCAATACCACCTTAGAAAAAGAAGCACTCACTTTAGACAATCTCGCCATTGCCATGGCCACAAAAAATTCACTAGGTCTCACTATTGTACAAACAGAACGTATAGCTGAGAGCAGTACACTTAATCCTCGCTTAGTAAAAATTCCACGTATTATGGTGGACTGTGTCGTGGTATCAGAACCTGAAAACCATACACAAACCTATGGCACGAAATATAATCCCGCATTTGCCAGCGAAATTAGAGCTATCACTGATAACCTGACACCCCTTGAACTCACTGAGCGAAAAATCATCGCCCGCCGTTGCGCCTATGAATTACCGATGGGCGGCACCATTAATTTAGGCATAGGCATGCCCGAAGGTATTGCCTCGGTGGCTAATGAAGAAAAAATCATTGATTTTATCACCTTGACCGCAGAACCAGGTGTTATTGGTGGCTTACCTCAAAGTGGATTAGATTTTGGTTGTTCAATTAATATTGATGCCTTACTTGATCAAAACCAGCAATTTGATTTTTACGATGGCGGTGGTCTCGATTTAGCCGCTTTAGGTTTGGCCGAGGCCGATGTACACGGCAATGTCAATGTGAGTAAATTTGGCCCTAAAATTGCTGGCGCAGGCGGTTTTATCAACATTAGTCAAAATGCACGCAAGCTTGTTTTTGCCGGAACATTTACTGCTGGCGGACTAAAAGTAGGCATTGAAGACGGCAACGTTGTCATTCATCAAGAAGGGCGAGTGAAAAAATTTGTTAACCGCGTAGAACAAATTACCTTTAATGGAAAAATGGCTGCATTACGTGAAAAACCGGTGTACTACGTCACCGAACGCTGTGTGTTTAAATTACGCTATAACGGTTTAGAGCTCACGGAGGTCGCTCCGGGTATTAATATAGAAAGAGACATTCTGGCACATATGGATTTCGAACCCATTATTAATAACCCCAAAATAATGACTGCCTGTATTTTCCAAGAAGGACCAATGAAACTAAACAATCATCTACTCCGTCGAGAGCTAGACGAGCGTATTTCCTATGATCGAGAGCGTAATACAGCTTTTCTTAACTTAGAAGGCTACCGAATCCGCGTGAAAGACGACGTGGATCGTATAGCCAATGTTGTCGAAGACCTCTATCACAGTGTCGCCACAAAATTTGCCATGGTCGTCAACTACGATGGTGTTTTTATTGACCCCATGCTGATGGACTACCACGCGACCATGATTAGCCAACTAGAAGAACGGTTCTATACTACCTGCACCCGCTACTCAACCGGTGCGTTCTTACGTATGAAACTAGGTGAAGCGCTGAGTAAACGTAAAGTTTCACCACACTTATTTGAATCGGATAAACAAGCTAAGAAGGCACTAAATAAGTACTTACAGAAAGTAGCTGAAGATGACAATAGTAATGTAATTCCCATACATCCAAATACCCCACGTAATGAAACCTTAAGCCCTACGCCAAGCCCTGAATAGGTCTTTGCGTAGAGACGCAAAACAAGAGCCGCACATCCCCACCGAATTAGGTATAATAGTCAGCTAATTAAAAATATATCTTTCTTTCTTCATAGCGTACTGAGACTTCCTTAGATGCGCTTTGACTGTTGTAGGCTTGTCAATGTCAGAACCGACGGATCACTTTTATTTCGGCTTAAGCAACGAAGGCTTTCACCGGAATTATTATCGCCAATGGGGTGATCCTAAGAACGACAACGTTATTATTTGTGTACATGGTGTGACTCGCTTATCGCGTGACTTTGATATCCTAGCCGAAGCACTCTCCTCTGATTATCGCGTTATCTGCCCCGATATTGTCGGTCGCGGATATAGTGATTGGTTTGGCAATCAACAAAACTATAATTTTTTACAATACTGCGCTGACATGAATGCGCTTATTGCCCATATTAATGCCGATAAAGTACATTGGATTGGCACCTCTATGGGCGGTTTAATTGGTATGATTTTATCTGCCATGCCACAAACCCCCATACAAAGCTTAATACTGAATGATGTTGGGCCAGACCTAAAACGTGTAGAGCTTCAACGCTTAGGTAAATATATTGGCAAGGCACCTACCTTTAGCAGCCAAAAAGAATTATTTGATTACTATAAAGAAACCTATCAAGCCTATGGTCACTTACCGGCAAAAAAATGGAAAGAAATGGCGCTGTATAGTAGCTTTAAAGAAGACTATGGTTACCGTATACACTACGATCCAAAAATTGGCGATGCGTTTCGAAAAAGCTATTCTTTTTATAATTTTGACTTATGGAAATACTGGGATGAAATTGACTGCCCTTCGTTATTAATCCGCGGCGAGTTATCAACTTTTTTTACTGAAAACACCGCAGAAAAAATGTGTATACGTGGAGAAAACGTACAATTCCAGCGTGTTAAAAATATCGGGCATGCGCCTTTATTAATCAGTAAAAGCGAAATTAATTTTATTAAAAAGTTTTATACATCTTTCGAATAAAACAATTCTGTTCGACCACCAGCTTAAAGAACGCTATTGTATTTTGCATATAGGCTGATGATAGATAGGCTCCCATTCTTCCATTTTTAAGGTATTTCGCTTACCGATATTATCGTAGTTTTCTTCCAGCCATTCCCGTG
>JBLHVA010000088.1:0-7189 GCA_047630005.1 Candidatus Endobugula sp.
ACCCGTAGACGAGCCAACGCCAGAAACAAACAGACAGCTATGGGATATTGTAGGTCCGGTGTGTGAAACCGGAGACTTTTTAGCAAAAGATCGTGAACTAGCGCTGCAAGAGGGAGACTGCCTTGCACTGATGTCTTCTGGCGCCTATGGCTTTACCATGAGTTCTAACTATAATAGCCGAGGCCGCGCAGTCGAAGTGATGATCGATGACGATCAGTCTTATGTGATTCGTCAACGCGAAACCGTCGCTGACTTAGTACGTGGCGAGACTCTGTTACCGGAATAGTCGCAACCCATTATTAGAATTATTTACATTTGAAAGCCTTATGACAACACGTTTACGTTTCACAAAAATGCATGGTTTGGGCAATGATTTCGTTGTATTTGACGGGATAAACCAAGACATCGACCTTTCATCTGAACGTATTCGCAAAATTGCGGATCGCCGCTTGGGTATTGGCTGCGACCAGTTATTAGTTGTTGAGGTGCCACAGCAATCTGAAAATGATTTTCGCTATCGCATTTATAATTACGATGGTTCAGAAGTCGAAAATTGTGGTAATGGCGCACGCTGTTTTGCCAAGTTTGTAAGGGATAAGAAATTAACGGGTAAAAGCACTATTCGCGTAGAAACCTTGGGCGGTGTATTAACCTTACATGCCTCTCGCCAGGGCGATGTCACGGTGAATATGGGCGTGCCGGTACTTATCCCTGCAGAGATACCTTTCATCGCAGATAGCCAAGCGGTGACTTACGATTTAGCACTCCCCGATCAAACTATTAGTATCAGTGCTATATCAATGGGCAATCCTCATGCGGTTACCCTTGTAGATAACGTTGGCACTGCTCTTGTTGAACAATGGGGGCCATTAATCGAAAACCACTCACGCTTTCCAAACCGAGTGAATGCTGGGTTTATGGCGGTAGTATCAAGAAGCGCTATGCGCTTGCGTGTTTACGAACGCGGTGTCGGTGAAACCCTTGCCTGTGGCACGGGTGCTTGCGCTGCTGTGGTTGCGGGCCACCTACAAGGCCTACTTGACCCAATAGTCACTGCTCACTTACGTGGCGGTGATTTACGCATTGAATGGCAAGGTGCTGGTCATCCCGTTATGATGACTGGACCTGCGACAACTGTTTTCCAAGGACAAGTAAAAGTATGAGTTTTTCCACGTCACCAACACCACCGGTATTAACCGATGAAGATGTCGCTAATTATTTACGTCAAAATGCTGATTTTTTTATTGATAAACCATCGCTATTGGCCGATCTTACTTTGCCCCATCAGCGTGGCGAAGCCATTTCTCTGGTTGAAAGGCAGGTCAGTATTTTACGCGAGCGCAATATGGAAATGCGCCACAGGTTAACGGCGTTAATTGATAATGCGCGTATTAATGATGGGCTATTTGAAAAAACCAAGCGATTGATCTTAAGTTTGATTGAAGCACAAGACATCAATGACTTTATTGATGCGCTTATGCATAGTTTTAGTAGTGATTTTGAAATCACTCATACGGTATTGGTATTATTTTCTGAACATATCAACGAAGACCAGCTATCAACTAAAAGTAATGTCTTACTCGCGCCTTTTTCTGAATCGCAACAAGTACTAGGGACTATTATTTCCAATAATCAAACCGTTTGCGGGCAATTAGACACTGGCGAACAAGGGTTTGTTTTTAGAGATAAGGCAAGCGAAATTGGCTCAACTGCCATCACCCCCATTACTTCTTCGCAACCCTTAGGTGTGTTAGCCGTAGGAAATAGTGATCCTGATTATTATCGATCTAGCATGAACACCTTGTTTTTAAGCTATATTGGCGATGTTGTCAGCCGTTTATTGCCCAAACACCTACCATAAAGGCTGCTTTCTCTAGCGCCGCATCACACTCTTTAACGAATGAAATGGAGCCGGCGTGCACATTGATGAAATGACCAAAAAGGATTTTGAGGTATGCTGAACGGCCTTTAGAGGTATCGTTGCCGCTCAAGAAACCTATGCATATGACCCCACTATCGATTTTGAGTCCGCATACATACTATGGTGTCTCTCCCCTCATAAAACCTATGCGGCTAAAGATAATAACCTAATCGCTGGCTCTTGTTTTATTAAAGCCAATGCATCTGGCCACAGTGCTCATATATGCGATTGTGGTTATGTGGTTAATCCTGAAAGCCGGAGCAGGGGCGTTCGTTGCTCGCGCGCTGCGTATCCATTCGCAAAAAATAGCCACTGAACTTGGCTATACCGCCATACAATTTAATCTGTTGTCTCCACTAATCGAGTCGCTGTCAATTTATGGCAAAAACTGGGTTGTGCGATTGTCGGCACCATACCTAAGGCCTATAAACATAAAAAATTGGGATTGATGGATGCCTTTGCCATGCACAAACAACGGCAAAATTAGCCGTTCTAGGCTGTCATTTTCTCATTCTGTTGATCGAGACCCTGCTCATCTAGTACAGCCCTAAGAGCAATATCTATACACCATTGGACAGTAACGCTTCATTTCCATTCTTTTGTGATATGCATTATCACTTGGCTAAAATCAACCTAACGGTGTCAACAATGAATATTGCCATCCTGACTTTCGAAGGCTTTAACGAGCTAGATTCTTTTATTGCTGCAGGCATTCTTAATCGCATGAAAAGTACGGGATGGGATGTACAAATCACCTGCCCGTCTAGTTCGGTCACATCCATGAATGGTGTCGAGGTAACAGCTCAGCAATCGCTAGAATTTGCCAATACGGCTGACGTGGTATTAGTTGGCAGTGGAATATATACCCGCGACATAGCTCAAGATAAGCAGTTGCTTTCTAGATTGTCCCTCGACCCAACAAAACAATTAGTGTGTGCACAGTGTTCTGGTACATTATTGCTATCAACATTGGGGATACTCAATGGCTTACCTGCATGTACGGATTTAACCACAACACCGTGGGTAATTGATGCGGGGGTTGAGGTATTAAGCCAACCGTTTTTTGCAGAAGGAAATATTGCTACTGCGGGCGGCTGTATGTCATCACAATACTTAGCAACATGGATTATTGCTAAGCTAGCTGGTCAACAAGCAGCGGCAGAGGCGATTTATTATGTGGCACCTGTGGGTGAAAAAGACAGCGCAGTTGACCATAGTCTATCGGTTGTTTTGCCTTATATTACGGCTATCCCGTTAACTTAATACCATCATGCCGAGCTTGACCAGTTTTTGCTCCTGCAAACTGGCGTATACTCCTTCCATGTAGATAACTCGGTAGCCCATCAGAGCTTGAATTTACAGGCTGATGAACGCCTTCGAATTCGCTAATGCGATTCAAGCTTGTTTCCACAGATTTGTCCGGATAATTAAAAAGCTTTGAAAAATGACGAGTTTTTTGGTTTCCATATCTCTTGCTCGTCATAAGATGTCTTAGTCAACATTAAATGGGATGACTGCCGTATTTATTTTCAGGTCTTCTGGGCGGATCTGCCATGACGTCGGTGTCGACATGGTTAATTTCACCGCCAATCGCCAGAAATGCTTCCACTTCTTGGTTTAATTGATCTCTTTCGGCCATTTTCTCCAGCATCGACGACTGGCTTACCAATAAGTCCGTATCAATCTCGTCAACAACGGCGGTTTCTGAAAAATCATTTGATTGATTGTCTGACATGCTTTTTACCTCTGTGCATCATATTCAACATTTGCTAAGTAGTTATAGTTGATATAGCGGCTGCTAGTGGGGAAATTGAGGAGTTTTAATAGGTTGTTTTGTTATTGAAAAAAGAGAGAAATAACCGATTGGTTATAAACATGATTAAACGGGGCCTTACAGAGAGCTACAAAGCTATTATCAAAAAGTAAAAAAGCCCGCTAATATTATTAACGAGCTTTTCAAGATTATTGATAATATTATGTGTACAAATTTTATACCGCGTCTGAACCTGTTTCACCCGTACGAATACGAATGACTTCTTCAACCGCGGTGACAAAGATTTTGCCATCGCCAATTTTACCGGTTTGTGCCGCCTTAGTGATCGCATCAACCGATTGATCAACCATTGAATCGTCGATCACTAACTCAATTTTAACTTTGGGTAAAAAATCAACAATGTATTCAGCTCCACGATAAAGTTCGGTATGGCCCTTTTGGCGACCAAAGCCTTTAACTTCCGTTACTGTCATACCTTGAACACCCACTTCTGATAACGCAGCTCGTACGTCATCTAATTTAAAGGGTTTAACAATAGCAGTAATGAGTTTCATGATTTTTTCTTTCCTATGTAAGAACGAAATAAATAGAATAATGAGGTTTTACTCAGCAACGAGAGCGAGTATTTATAATGCGCGAAGCATAACAGTAATTCACTTTTATGCCTACCGACATTGGGATTCGTCACGCACTGTCTACCTCTTAAATTTATTGTTTAGGGTTATTGTTTCAAGTAATGAGTTGGGCTCATTACTTTGTACTGCAAAACTCAGGGTATGCTTCCATTCCGCATTCAGAAATATCGACACCACTGAACTCTTCTTCTTCACTCACACGAAGACCAAATATGGCTTTAATTAACCCCCATACCAACAAGCTCACACCAAATACCCAAACAAAAATAGTCACCGCTCCAATCAACTGACCACTAAAGCTAGCGCCGCCGTCATCAGTTAAGGGATTCGTTATCGGCACCAACATGAGACCAACAAAACCAACGACACCATGTACCAAATAACGTCGCCAATAAGACCGTCGGCGTTGACGGTTCTGCAGTAATCGCCACCAATCCAGCAAGCGCACCATTAAGTGCCATAGTTAGATCTGCTTTACCAAACAGTAACCGAGCAACTACCAAAGCGCTAACCAAACCCCCAGCAGCTGCAGCATTGGTGTTCATAAACACCACTGCAACCGCATTGGCATTATCCACCGATGATGTGGCTAAAACCGAACCACCGTTAAAACCAAACCAACCTAACCATAGGATAAACGTTCCTAATGTCGCCATAGGTAAGTTAGCACCGGGAATAGCCACTGCCGTACCATCTGCTGTGTATTTACCCTTACGCGCACCAAGCAGTAACACACCGGCTAAAGCAGCTGCGGCACCGGACATATGGACGATACCAGAACCAGCAAAGTCAGAAAAACCTAGATCACCTAAAGTGTACAAGCCAAAGACTGCTTCGCCACCCCATGTCCAGCTACCTTCCATTGGGTAAATAAAACCCGTCATTGCTACGGCAAACGCTAAAAATACCCACAACTTCATCCGTTCGGCTACTGCACCCGATACGATAGACATGGCGGTAGCAACAAATACCACCTGAAAGAAAAAATCGGCAGACGGGGCGTAGGTAGCCGGCTCTTCTGCGCCATCAACACCGTTACCTGTAATACCGGATAACAAGACACTGCCTAATTCTGGATACATAATGGCGTAACCGCAAATAGAGTACATAATGCAAGCAATGGCATATAGCGCAACATTTTTAGTTAAAATTTCGGTGGTGTTTTTTGATCGTACTAAACCGGCTTCTAGCATGGCAAAACCTGCGGCCATCCACATGACTAACGCGCCACACACTAAGAAATAAAATGTGTCTAGTGCATACTGCAATTCAAAAATTTGGTTTTCCACTACCGTTCTCCTTAATCCAAGATATTATTTTATTGGTATGTATTTAACAACGAATACCATGATGGACGAGAAGAGTGACGAAAGAGATATGCATAACCATCAACACTTCAAGACAAACGGTTAACTGCATTAACTGGGCCAAAAAAATAATCTTATTAAAATCAATCACTTAAACTTAAAACATAAAAAACAAAAACTCATAAGCACCAGAACAGCGCACAATGATGACGCAACTTAGTGCAACCTATGACTTCTTTTACCGCGTAGAATAGTTTGATATTGCAATTTCAGGTGAAGCTAGACATACTTTTCATCATTAGATGTTACTGCTATGTATTAGCACCCTCTATTAACAAAAGGCAACTTTATGATCAGCACTCTAGCGAAACAATTTTTTAACGATGTCGCTCAGCATTTACCCAAATCTACCGAAGGTTTATCCTCCGCCTTTTCAGAACAAGGTAACGAAGCCTTTAATCAATTCAAAGTACATATTGAAGCCACTTTACGTAAAATGAATTTGGTCTCGCGAGATGAATTTGATGCGCAAACAGCGGTATTACAAAAAACCCGCGAGCGATTAGAAGATTTAGAGAAACAAGTAAAGGAATTAGAGAATAGCTTTCAGAAAGACACCTAGCGTCCATCAGCGGTTTTTGAACAGACGCACTATGACAGATGCGTATGGAGTTGTGCCTAATATTAGCCTGATTTTTTTATAGTAGAAATACTCGCTATATATAAAAACGCTACCAAAAACAGCCACAATATATTCATATTGTGGCTAGAAAAATCTAGTGATTACTTTAGTTATTTGTGCAAGCCCATTTCTATACCCCTAGTGTGATTGACTAGCTCAAACACGTTCGCTTATCCTAACCAATCATCTAATTTTTCTAAGTACGGCTGAACATCACCAATGTTTTCTATCACCCATTCCGAATCGTAATATGTGTCTAAATAGCGTTCTCCGCTATCGCAAAGAACTGTCACAATAGATCCGTTGCATTTATCATCCATCATTTTTTTGGCTTCTTCCAATGCACCCCAAAAATTAGTGCCTGTAGAGGGCCCAACTTTTCTACCCATGAATTTTTCAAGCCATAACATCGTCGCTACACTAGCGACGTCAGGTACCTTTATCATCCTATTAATAATATCAGGCTGAAATGAATGCTCTACCTTAGGACGGCCTATACCTTCAATGCGACTTGATTTATCGGACCTTAAGTTCCTATTATTAGTCTTGTAACTATCATAGAAAACAGAGTCTTCCGGATCAACGACAACTAGCTCTGTGTGGTACCCTTTATATAAAATATAACGCCCTAGTGTTGCAGAAGTACCGCCTGTTCCTGCGCTCATCACTATAGCTGAGGGTACACTCCAAGGTTCACATTCCATTTGTTTAAATATACTTTCAGCAATATTATTATTACCTCGCCAATCCGTAGCCCGCTCTGCGTATGTAAACTGATCCATAAAATAACCACCGATGGACTCAGCGAGTGCTACAGCGGCGTCATGCATTTGTGCCGCAGAATCGACAAAATGATATTGACCACCATAG
>JBLHVA010000089.1:0-7130 GCA_047630005.1 Candidatus Endobugula sp.
TGCTATCTAAGGTGATATTATCTTTCATTACCACAAATAAAATGATTCTCTCATCATCATCCCACTGCTGTCCTACTGCAATAGATTCTTTAACGGATGCTATTTTTTCTACTTGACGATATATTTCTGCTGTACCAATACGGACACCACCCGGGTTAAGTACGGTATCTGATCGGCCATAGATGATATAGCCTCCTTGAGCAGTTTTTTCTACGTAATCGCCATGTGCCCATATGTTCGGGAAGCGTGAAAAATAGGCTTGAATAAAGCGTTCGTTATCATTGTCATCCCAAAAACCAATAGGGCAGCAGGGAAAGGGTTGAGTGCAAACTAATTCTCCTTTTTTATTTTCAACAGATTCCCCTTGCTCATTAAATATTTTGACCTCCATCCCCAATCCTGCTGATTGTAATTTTCCTGCATAAACCGGTAGGGTAGGGTTGCCTAATAAAAAGCATGAAACGATATCAGTACCACCAGAAATAGACGCTAACAGTATGTCCTTTTTGAAACTGGAGTATATGTATTCAAAACGTTCTGCCACTAATGGTGAGCCTGTCGATAGAATGGTTTTTAATGAATCAAGGGAGTGGTTTTTATTGGCTTGAATGTTGTTTTTTTCTAATATATCAAAGAATTTAGCGCTGCTACCAAAAACACTAATCTTTTCTTTATCAATTAAATCTAATAAAGCATTATCGGTAACAAGAGGATTGCCATCGTAAAGAACGATTGTGCTTCCACAAGCTAACGAAGAGATTAACCAGTTCCACATCATCCAGCCACAGGTTGTAAAGTAAAAAACAACATCCTTGTCGTCCATATTTGTGTGTAACCTGTGCTCTTTAATGTGTTGTATGAGTGTTCCACCTGCACTGTGCACAATACATTTTGGTTTTCCTGTCGTGCCGGAAGAGTACAAAATAAATAGAGGGTGATCGAAGGGCAGTTGTTCAAATACCAATTCTGAGGTGATCTTTTTCTGCATTATTACTTGCCAAGAGATAATGTTTTTATGGTTAACTAATGTGTTGCCGATTTGACTATTAAGTAGTGGGATAATAATTGTCTGCGTTACTGCTAATTGCTCATCTAGTGCAGCTATTTTATCAATGCAATCAATCGTTTTACCACCATAATAGTAGCCGTCAACAGCTATTAATAGCTTCGGCTGTATTTGACTGAAGCGATCCAGTGATGCAGGTATTCCAAAGTCAGGAGAGCAAGAAGACCATATCGCGCCAATGCTCGTTGTGGCTAACATCGCGATAACGGTTTCTATGGTGTTGGCAACAACTCCAGCCACTCTGTCGCCTACGGTGACGCCTTGTTCTCTAAAGTGATGAGCTAGCCCATTCACTTTTTCGTAAAGTGCTGTATAAGTGATGCAGGTTCGCTGCCCGTTATCTAAATACGCGACTAAGGCGGTATGCTCATCACGGCGTTGTAATAAATTTTCTGCATAATTTAAGCGGCTACCCACAAACCATTGTGTGTTGTAAAATGCATTCCCATTTTTTATTACAGTGGTATATGGTTGGCTATAAGTAATCGAATATTCCTGCCAAACACTTTCCCAAAATTCAGCGCTATAGTTAACGGACCACTGATGTAAGTCTTCATAAGTGGGTAAGTTAACGGCATACTTGTTTTCAACGTAGCGTGTAAATTTCGCCATCTGTGAAGCAGTAATATTGCTGGGAGACCATATGGGCTTATCATTCATAATTTCTGCCTATGGATTATTGCGACTAAGTGATGAGCGGTGTAAACGTAAATAAAGGCCGTTAACTGATTAATAGCCTTTAGGGCACATCTACTCTCTAGCTTTCTCTATAACAAGAGAATGGTGTGATCAAATAATAACGAGAGATGGGTTCTCTAAGAATTTTTTAATCACTTGAATAAATTCAGCTGCTTCCATGCCATCGACAATGCGATGGTCGAAAGACGCTGAAATATTCATACACCTTCTGGTGGTGATATTGCCTTCATCTAAGACCAATTTATCAAACAGTTTATTCACTCCGATGATAGCAACCTCAGGGTGGTTAATAATAGGGGTGCTAAAAATACCTCCAATAGCACCTAAACTGGTAATAGTAATGGTTGACCCCGACATTTCTTTTGCCGTCACCTTACCCATTTTGGCGCGTGAGGTGAGGTTACTAATGGCGCTGGCGCATTCCCATAAATTATATTGCTGTACATTGTGTACTACCGGCACGGCTAAACCCATATTGGTTTGTGCGGCAATGCCGAGATGAACGTTAGCATAAGTATTTATTTCCCCTGCGTCTTCATCATATCTACAGTTCATTTGAGGGTATTTTTGTAATGCTTTTAATATTGCCTTGGTCAAAAAAGGGAGTAAGTTTAGTTTGGTTTGCTCTTCCTCTCGATGACTGTTTAAATGCGCTCGCATTTTCTCGAGCTCTGTCATATCAATTTCTTCTCCATAGGTGAAGTGAGGAATATTATGTTTCGATTGCTGCATTTTTTCGGCAATTTTACGTCGCATACCGATCATTTTAGTTACAGTAATTTGATCTTCTGATAATGTCGTTTGGCTGCTTGTATTTAGCTGCTCTTTCACCGTGTTGCCGCTAATGGCTTGAAGAAAATCTTCTTTTAAAATTCGTCCGTTTTTACCGCTGCCTATTATCGTTCGGAGATCTACATTGTGGTCGCGGGCTAATCGTCGAACAACCGGTGAGGTGAGTGGTTTGTCATTTACAATGCCTGAGTTGCTGGCGGTATTGCCTAGATGCTGAACCTGTGTAGCTTTAATATGTGTGGCCGTGTCTCCCTTGGCTTGTGTTTCGGTATTTTTATTAACACCTGTTTCAATCACGGTATCTTGATTTGCCTGCGATGGAACTTCTACACTGGTTCCATCAGCAACTTGGATTTCGATAAGTGTAGAGCCTACTGCAACAATCTCACCGACTTCATGAAAAATTGTGGTGACCTTTCCTTCGGTAGGTGAGGGAATCTCTACCGCGGCCTTGTCGGTCATGACCACTGCTAGAGTTTGGTCTTCAGTAATAATATCTCCAACACTCACTGACCATTCCGATAATTCAGCTTCAGTAATCCCTTCACCAATGTCTGGCAATTCAATAATTAAGGATGTCATGACTAGGCCTCCATCGCGCGTAATAAGGCTTTGGCAACACGTGCTGGGCCGGGAAAATAATCCCATTCTTGGGAGTGTGGGTAAGGTACATCCCACCCTGTAATGCGCTGAATGGGTGTCTCTAGTGAATAAAAGCAGTTCTCTTGAACTTGTGCACTCAGTTCTGCACCGTAACCACTGGTCAGTGTAGCTTCGTGTACGATAATACAGCGGCCGGTTTTCTCAACTGAAGCAATAATCGTATCAATGTCTAGTGGTAAGAGAGTGCGTAGATCAATCACTTCTGCATTTACACCAGATACTTTAACGGCTTCTAGTGCGACGTGCACCATATTGCCGTAAGCCAAAATGGTGACGTCTTTACCGGTTCGTGAAATTTTCGCTTTGCCAAGCGGTATGGTGTAGTAAGTTTCTGGGACTTCGCCATCGGGGTGTTTTGACCAAGGCGTAAGCGGGCGGTCATGGTAGCCTTCAAATGGACCGTTATAGATACGTTTTGGTTCTAAAAATACGACAGGGTCATCATCTTCAATAGCGGCTAAGAGCAGGCCTTTCGCATCGTAAGGATTTGATGGAATAACAGTTTTTAGGCCGCACACATGGGTGAGTAATGCTTCAGGGCTTTGACTGTGAGTTTGTCCGCCAAAGATACCACCGCCAGTTGGCATACGTACGGTTAACGGTGCGGTAAAATCACCGGCAGAACGATGCCTCAAGCGCGCAGCTTCAGAAACGAGTTGGTCATAACCTGGGTAACAGTAGTCGGCAAATTGTATTTCAACCACAGGCCGTAGACCGTAAGCGGCCATACCGACTGCGGTGCCTATAATGCCGCACTCAGAAATAGGGGAGTCGAAAACTCGTTGCTTGCCAAAACGGTTTTGTAAACCTTCGGTACAACGGAATACGCCACCAAAATAACCTACGTCTTCACCAAAAACAACGATATTTTCATTGGTTTCCATTGCATTATGATGAGCAGAATTTATCGCTTGAATCATATTCATTGTCGTCATGATTATTCTCCTCTCTCAATACGTTCTATTTGTTTTTGTAAGTGCGGAGGAATGTCTTTATAAACATCATCAAACATACATTTCATGGGTAAGTCGGGTAGGTCGGTGAGCGAACCCAGTTTTTGAGCTTCTTTTGATAGGGCTATTATTTCTTCTTTCATCTCTTTTTCTAATGCTAGGTGTTGTTTTTCTGACCATTCGCCTAAATGAATAAGGTGTTGTTTTAAACGATCAATAGGATCGCCTAATGGCCATGCCTTTTCTTCATCTTTAGGGCGGTATTTTGATGGGTCATCGGAACTAGAATGTCCACTAGATCGGTAAGTAACCCATTCAATGATTGTGGGGCCAAGATTGTTTCGTGCGCGGTCAGCGGCCCATTCTGATACAGCGTATACCGCTAAAAAATCGTTACCGTCTACACGAAGAGAAGGGATGCCATAACCAATCCCACGGGCGGCAAAGGTGGTTTCCGGATTGTTAGCAATTCCCTGAAATGAAGAGATTGCCCATTGGTTATTGGTCACGTTTAAAATAATTGGCGGTTTATAAACGCTAGCGAAAGTTAATGCTGCATGAAAATCACTTTCTGCTGTAGAGCCGTCCCCAATAAAAGCACTAGCAATTTTGCTGTCGTTTTTAATGGCAGATGCCATTGCCCAACCGACAGCCTGAGTATATTGCGTGCCTAGGTTTCCAGAGATAGAAAAGAACCCAGCCCCCTTAGATGAGTACATAACGGGCAGTTGGCGGCCTTTTAATTTATCACCCGAGTTAGACAATACCTGACACATCATGTCGAAGGTAGACCAACCTGTGCCACGAATCATTTCGTTGGTAATTAACAGTCCTGCTTGGCGATATGTGGGGAAAAACATATCGCCTTGTTTTAATACCATCGTTTGAGCCACACTGATGGCCTCTTCACCGGTGGACTTCATAAAAAAAGAGGTTTTCCCTTGGCGCTGTATCAGCATCATTCGATCATCATAGGCACGGGTTTTTACCATCGCTGTTAATCCTGTGATGAGAGTGTCTGCGCTGACAGTGGGTTGCCATTCCCCCTTTGGGTGGCCGGTGTCATCTAAAACACGAATAATACCTTTTGATAAGTCATTAAACTCGCTAATAGATGCATTATGTGCTGGTTTTTTATCATTCCCAGCAGTGGGGATCTGTAAGTAAGAGAAGTCTGGGGTGTCTCCTGGTCGGGTGAGTGGCTCAGGTACGCGGAGGCTTAAAAGTGTTTGCTTCATAGTGTTTTCTCACGTTAATATTACTGGGATTGCCAAACAATATTCTGTGTTTTTATGTTAAGCCTAATCTTTTTTTTGGGTTACAAAAAAACAGATTAATGCTTGTCTAGTTAAAATATTTGGATCTACAAAATATTTATAAAATATAATATATCGCAAATTTCATGTGTGATGCAATGATTGTTTTTGTCATTGAATATAATCTTTTTAAGTGATTCTTTAATGAAATTCATCACTGCTGTCCCGTTAACCTTATATCGTCATGTCGGGCTTGATCCAGTACTGTCTGGTCGTCGTCGGTATGTCTTATCGTCAATTCTCATGAAGTTAACGGGCCAGCAGTGAAAATTTATATGAAAAATTCATGTGTTATTTGTAAGATTTTTATATTTTACGAATAACGCCTTCTTGCATTGTTGTGGCTATTAATTCTCCGTTGATATTATAAATACTGCCTTTAGATAATCCCCTACCATTTGATACAGATAATGGGTCACATTGAGTGAATAGCCACTTATCCATGCGAAATTCTCGGTGAAACCAAATGCTATGGCAAAGAGTCGCTAGCTTCACTTCTTTAAGGCGATAGCGGTAATGAACTGGACGCAAGGCCGACGTTAATAAACGGAAATCAGAAGCATAGGCGAGTAAAGAGCGATGTAATAAAGGGTCCTCATTAAGAGCCTGATTAGTTTTAATCCAATAGCTCTCCATCGTTTCTGTACTTTCGTTATCCTCTTTTGGAAAGCGAAGACAAAAAGGCTGGTTGTTCAAAATTTTGCTGCGTACACTGCGCTGCTCTAATGATTCGTGTTCTAAATTCACCTCTTCATAAAATTTTTTATCGAAGCTAGGTAGGGTGATTTCTGTTGAATAATGCAAATCTGATTTTTCTGAGCACTGAAAAGAACACATCATAGTGAAAATAGGCTTTCCATGTTGAATGGCGGATATTGTTCTAGCGGAGTAGGTGCTACCGTCACGGCTGACGTCCACCATATATACAATGGGTGCGTTGTAATCACCTGCGCGTAAAAAATACGCGTGAGCCGAATGTATTTTTCTTTCCGGGTCTACTGTTGCTTGTGCAGCACTGATGGCTTGCCCTAATACTTGTCCGCCAAACACCACCCCTGTCCCGACATTATGACTTTTTCCACGAAAAATATTTTCTTCTATTTGTTCGAGTGATAATAAATTCATCAGCTCGTTCAGTAATGTCGTCATGTCGAAGCCCTCAGTAAAGTGAGAGTGAACATTATAATCGTTGTTCTA
This sequence comes from Candidatus Endobugula sp., assembly GCA_047630005.1. Classification (GTDB taxonomy): domain Bacteria; phylum Pseudomonadota; class Gammaproteobacteria; order Pseudomonadales; family Cellvibrionaceae; genus Endobugula. The sequence goes on from JBLHVA010000089.1 coordinate 6,687, forward strand.
TTTCCGGTAATATTTCAAACAAGTCACCCACAAGTCCATAATCCGCCACCTGAAAAATAGGTGCTTCCTCGTCTTTGTTGATTGCCACAATGATTTTACTGTCTTTCATGCCAGCTAAGTGTTGGATAGCGCCAGAAATGCCAACAGCGATGTACAAATCGGGTGCAACAATTTTACCTGTTTGCCCTACTTGTAAATCATTTGCCACATATCCTGCATCAACTGCTGCTCGTGATGCGCCAATAGCAGCATCAAGTTTGTCGGCTATCTTTTCCAGTAACGCAAAGTTTTCACCACTTTGCATGCCGCGTCCGCCAGAGATAACCACTCTTGCACTGCCAAGGTCGGGGCGATCGGCAAGTGATAAGGATTCATTCACCAATGTCGATAATTGGCTGTCGTGTTGAATGCTAACTGTTTCGATATTGGCTACATTTTCCTCAG
>JBLHVA010000090.1:0-7119 GCA_047630005.1 Candidatus Endobugula sp.
CTATTGACATCTCTGGATTATGAAAGCATTCCCTGGCTTTCACCCTCAGGGCCCGCTCATGCGGTTCAAGTCTGTTCTTACAGATTTTGTTCGGATAAGCAAAAAACGCTTTCCGGAATGACGGGTTTCTTTTTGATTTTCATGTCGTTTACTTACCATTATACCGCTTGTTTAGAATTGACGTAGCCTATAGCTAATTGAGCCGCAGTGTTAAATCATAGTAAATTAACACAATAACTTACACCGTAAATAGTTCAGAAAATAAGCACAACAATAATAGGCCAAATAGTGACCAAGAATTTTTTAAAGTCAACATTCGCTTCTGTCGTCGTGGTGTTTTCTGCCAATGTATCATATGCCTCAGCCGATAACGCAGCACTGCAAGATCAGTATGAAGCATCGATTGCAGATGCTGGTGTGATTCAACCTGATGAAGTGAAAACAGTGGCAACGTTGACTGCGCCTAACGGAAAGTTTGTGACATGGACAAGTTATCCAGATAGCTATAAACCTGGCAGTGATTTAACACTTGCATGGGGTGAAACGTGGGTGACACAAAACGGTGCAGTACTGAATCAATGTAAAGCCTTTGTGAAAGATGAGGTGAATCTTCGTATTCAGCAATTGTTGGGTTTACCTCCACAAGAGGTTACACAGCGATACTTTGCAGTATTAGATGTGAAGGTAGCAGATATGTTTCGCCCTTGCGCTAATCCCAGCTTGGCGGCCACAGAATGCACCACTAATTTTCCAGACGACGTGAGCGAATCCCATAAAGTATGGTATGCGGGGCAAACAGCGGCAGCGTATCAATCTGTTAAAGGTTATCCGTGGACACGTTTAGGCTACACCTATGATTGGAATCCGCAGACCGACGAAGAAGGTGTATCTGAGTTTGTGATTAAAAAAGGCGCAACAGTTAATATAGTATCGTTAACGCCAACTGAAGAATATTGTCAGTAAAAAATAAGGGGTAGGTGTGTAGTGGCAGAGAAAGCCGTTAACCATCGCTAACCATATAAAAAGGCCACCCTAGGGTGGCCTTTTTATATGGTTAAGTAATCATCATTGTGATCTATTTGTTATTGCAGAGTCTTCAGTATTAATGCCGATCTACCAAGGTCTTCGTCATTTGAACCAATAATAAATTCATTCTATGCATCGTTTCCAAGTATCTCAAGCACTTATGTTTTTTTGCCATTATTAATAATCAGTAACGAGGATGCAGTTAGCGAGAGCTATATGCTCAGCTACTTTCGGGGTTTACGAGAATGCCCCGGTGTGGCGAGTAACGGTTCTTCGGGCCAGCGATGACGAGGGTATTTTGCGCGCATGTCTTTGGCGACATCAAAATAAGACGACACCCAAAAGTTAGCAAGGTCGCTGGTAGTTTGTATCGGCCTGCGTGCAGGCGATAGTAATTCAAAGCGTAATGGTACTTGATTGTAAGCGAGTACTGGCGAACTTAATTGCCCAAACATTTCTTGTAACACGATGGGCACCGTCGGCCCTTGATTTTTGTCGTAAATAATATCTACTGTTTTACCGCTAGGGCTGGTGTAGCTTGTTGGTGCCTCAGCATCTAATGCCTGCTGTTGCTGCCACGATAAATTAGCGTTTAACAAATCAAAAATGTTCGTTGTTTTTAACTGCGCTAAGCTACTAATGTGCGACAGATACGGCAATAGCCAATCGGTAGCGTTATTTTGTAAATGTTCACGGGATAGGTTAGGAAAATCATTCGTGTAAGCGGCCAGCCATTGCACGCGCTCGAGCCATTGTACGCAACGCGCGGTCCAATTTAGCAAACTTAACCCTTCGTTTTTTAATAAATCACGCAGGCATTCAATAAACGCCTCTTGTGGAATATCGGCTAATGCGGTTTCGGATACCGTAATCGCTTCGTAGCGTAAGTGTTTTCGCCCGACTATTTTTTGTTTTTTATTATCTAAGGAGTAGGTTTTTGTTATTATTAATTTCTCGCTTAATAGCGCTATCACTTGTGAATGCTCAATCGCGCAAGCGGCATAGATTCGCCCTTCGCGTTTCTGTCCATCGCAGTCACTGACAATCAACCATTCGCTACCACACAAGGCATCGTCATCGGCTAGTACCACGCCTTTACCATTGGCCATAATATAGCGGTTACTGTTTGAGCGGCGTTTAGCTAGCCTGTCGGGATAAGCGTGTAGCAATAAGGCGGATATATGGCTTTGCCAATCACTTAATTGGTCACATAATAATGTGGGTTGACGAAGAGTTTTCTTAATTTTTTTGTCTCCGCTGTCATGTAGTTTATTATATAAGCCTCGCGATAGGGTGGTCACTTGCTCCAGTAAATTACGTTTAATGCCATAACGTTTGATCGCGTTTTGTTTGTCGTTCTTATTGCTGACATTACAGTCTTGCAGGGCCATAAATCGTTGGCCAATATCGACATTACTACCTATATTCTGTTGTTGGCCAATAATATCTTGCTCATTTAATAGCGCAGCTAAATCACAGGCAATACTTTTTTCTGCCGTGCTACCACAGCTTAATAGCATTGCCGCCAAGCGCGGATGAACACCTAAATGAACAGCCTGTTTTCCAATGGGGCTTAAGGTCTTATTGCTCTTATTTTTGTCATCAATACCGAGTTCAATTAAGCCCAATGCAGTTAATAGGTTCGCCGCCGTTTGATAATGCCCCAAGGGCGGGGCGGTTAGCCATGGCGTGCTGTGGTAATCGGTTTGTCCCCACGCATACAGTTCGAGTACCGTACTAGCGAGTTCGCTACTCAGGATTTCTTCAGGTTGATAATCGATTAGCGTGGCTTGCTTGGACTTCGTCCATAAGCGAATACAGTGGCCTTCTTGTACACGGCCAGCGCGGCCTTTGCGTTGCTCAGCTGATGCTTTTGATATCGCAACAGTGGCCAAACGGCTCATACCGCTACTAGGATCATACTGTAAGCGCTTTTCTAAACCACTATCAATTACCCACACCACGCCATTAATGGTTAAACTGGTTTCGGCAATATTGGTGGTAAAAATAACCCGTCGTCGACCGTTGGGGTCGGGCTGTATTGCCTGCTCTTGTTGCGCCAAACTTAAACCGCCAAATAAGGGTAAGAATAAAGGTGATGGTAATTGTGACTCTGTTTGTTTGCCCCAGCGCTGCTCAGCTGCGTTAACGCAGCGCATAATGTCGGCTTGGCCGGGTAAAAACACCAATACATCGCCTTGTGATGTATCTGCTTGATCCTGCTCATCTAACGGCGCTTGTAATGTGGCCATTACTTGATCACATAAGTTTGCAGATGAGTGTCCGGATCGGTGCGAAGGGCGACTCTCTTGATAGTCGACAGATACAGGGAATGCCCGCCCCGGACATTCGATCACCGCCGCACCATCCAAATAATCAGCAATAAACGACGTATCAATGGTGGCCGACATGACCAATAGTTTTAAATCATCCCGCAGTGTTTGCTGCACTTCTAATGCCAGCATTAAACCAATATCTGCTTGTAATGATCGCTCGTGAAACTCATCAAAAATAATTAAGCCGATATCACTTAATTCGGGATCATGTTGTAAGCGGCGAGTTAATATTCCCTCGGTCACAATTTCTAGCTGAGTATGCGGGCTGATTTTTCTATCATTTTTTACGTGATAACCAATGCGCTCGCCGACTTTTTCACCTAGCTGACTCGCTAAATAATGCGCAATAGATTTAGCCGCCACTCGTCGCGGCTCTAGCATAATAATCTTCTTCGCCTTGGTGCCGGTATCGGTCGCCAGCCAAGGCGCATCTAATAAATACAGCGGCACCGCCGTAGATTTACCTGCACCCGGCTCGGCCTGTAACACGAGATTTTTTTGCTTGCCGAGTGACTGCTGAATATCATTTAAAAAAGTATGTATGGGAAGAGAGTGGGGCACAAGATTGTCCAAAAGTGTATTAAAAAAATAAAAATAATAACGTGGTCTATTTTGACATTAATGGGGGAGAAAATGTAACAAAAGTGAAGTGGTGAGTGCAAAAGGTAACGCCTTAAGTTGCTACTTTTGTCAATGATGAACCTTTGGTTAAAAGGTTTGATCCTCTTTTATTACGTTATTTAGATTTTTTATTTTGACTCTAATTTTTTTGTATGCGTAAAACTTCTAAATTTTTACATCCCTCGGTATAACCCGCATTACATGCTTTTTTAAAAAAAGTAACTGCACGTGGTAAATCTCTAGTGAAAATTTTACCATGCTCATAAATAACGCCTAGATGATTGCATATCTCTAAAGAACCACCATCGCAGGCTTTATTTAAATAATACATGCCTTGGCGAGTGTCTTTTTTTTCTAGAAAAACTGCCCCTAATCTTCCGCAACCACTGGGGTTGCCTGCATCGCAGGAAGCAGAAAAAATACGCTGAACATCCGCTTCACTTTTAAAATGTCGACTATATAAACCTTCTAAACTATCGCACCCTAGCGAGATATTACCTTTGCAAGCTTTGTCATAAGCATCAATAGCGGAAACGGTGTCTTGTGTCACTCCTCTACCGTATTCATAGAGAACACCAAGGCCAATACATGACATTAAATCATTACGTAAACAAGTGTTCTTATAAAGTGTAAATGCCCGCTGATAGTTCTGCTTAACACCGTCGCCCCTTTCATACATAAAACCTAGTTTTTGGCATGCAGGTAATTCATCTTCATCACAAGCAGATTGAAATAGCGCTAGTGCTTTAGTAAAGTCGTGTTTAACACCTAGTCCTTTTATATATAATAAACCCAGATTAGTACAACCATTGAAGTAGCCGTTATCACAGGCTTTTTTATAGAAAGAATGAGCTTTTAAATAATCAGGTGTTAGCAAATTGTTATTATGTTCGTAATAATGCCCCACTGAATAACAAGCACTAAAATCATCATGGTCACATGCCTGACTAAAGTAATGGGTAGCGGTCACCATATCTGGTTTTATGACCTTCCCGTTAGACGAATAAACACCAAGGTTATTACAGCTTTGAGAGTCTTTAAGGTCGCAGCCTTTCTGATAAAATTCAATTGCTTTGCCCCAGTTTTGGGCAACACCAGAACCTTTTTCGTATTTATAAGCAAGGTTAAAGCATCCATGGCCATCATTTCCGTCACAGGATTGGCGATATAATGTAACGGCTTTAACTGAATCCTTTTTAACACCTAAACCATTGGCATAAAGTACACCTAAATTATCACAAGCCCAAGAGTCTCCTAAATCACAGTTTTTACGATAAATAGGAATCGCTTTTTTATAGTTAGGCACAATGTCATTATTAAATGTGTGCATATGGGCTAGCCAAGTGCAGCCGAGAATATGTCCTCCATCACAGGCTATATCAAATTGCTTAATGGATTTTTCTTTATCTACAAAGTCTTTATCCTCATATTGATAAAAAATACCTAGGTTTACACACCCCTGTATATCATTACCATTACAAGCTTGCTGATAAAGATCCAGAATGACGGTGTCTTTTTGTGTGTACCCAGGGATGGACTCATAAATAAGGCCTAAGTTATTACAGGAGTAGGCATATCCCTCATCACAAATTTGGCGATAGATTTCAACAGCACGAGGAATATTTTGCAACGATGCTTTGCTATAGGTGTAAAGATAGGCTAAGCCATGGCAGCTCGGGAAGTCACCTACATTACAACCTTTTTGATAGTAGTGAATGGCATTGGCATCACTTTGTTCTATTACATCACCAACTTCATATAAATAACCTATCTCAGAACAAATTAAGGCATAACCATATTTGCAAGACTCTTTATAAAAGGCTAAGCCTTTGGTGGTATCTCGTGGGGCAAGGTTGCTATCAAAATAAATATAACCCAATAAAAAACATGATTCAGCATGTCTCGTAGTGCAAGTAGTCGTCAATAAAGTGATAGCTACATCTACTTGTGCCAGTTCTATATGAATGTTCGCCGCTAATAAACAGCCATCGGCATTTTTTTGATCGCAGCTAGTTTGTGCAAAACTAAGCGCCTTTTTAAGATCTTTTTTAGCGCCCACACCGGAAGAATAAAACCGGCCAAGGCTTAAGCAGACTTGACTGTTCCCTTGGGTACATAAATTAATGGATTCGTTAATGGCTACCGTAAATAGCGTTTTTTCTGGAGCAGAAACAATATTGCTAATGCATTCAAAATGATTCTGAGTGCCAGCGCAGGTGTTTTTTAGCTCCTCTAAAAGGTCAACTTTAAAAGAAGATGGATCACTGGTTGGTGGAGGAGAAAAAGCAAGGGAGTGATGGTTAAAAGCTAACAATAAGCCACTTATTAGTAATAGATAGGATATGTGTCGTCGTCGAGTGAAAAAGATCATAAATACCATTCCTTTGGAAGCAGGGTGCGAATGTTGAGCTTATTATTTATGCTGTATATTGTGCCATAAGCGGTAGACACGATACAACAGAGTGGTGGCGGTCAAGGTAATATCTTTCGTGTTAAAGTTTATTCATGCGAACAACCAATTATCACAATACCTTTATAGCCGTTGCCGAAAGTTGCCAAAAAACCGTTGGCACCATTCCGCCTCAAAAAACACCGCCCACCATTGCTCAATTAAGCTACGATATCATCAGTCAAAATCCATACCAATATAGCTCAGACGAGATTCTGTTGCAGATACATCGCCAGCGGAATGAATCCTTTACCCTAGAAGATTATCAGCGTAAAAGTCAGGCATGCTTTCGCTGTTCTCCATTATCCAAAACCTATGGTTGGGGATTTCACTTTGATGACGACTGGAAAGTGGCTATCTACGGTATGGAGTCTCAGGAATATCATCGATTGCTAAATGATACCGGTATCAAACAGCGTAGAGCTTTTTCGACTAAGGGTTAGATGGTGCTTTTTATTTAGTTTGTAGGTGCGAGTTCAGGAAAATACCATGCTTCCGCATGCTCTGGGATTTCCCATCGTAGTGGTGATTTACTACTGGTTTCACTCAGTAAGCCATCAGCTTTTAGTTGGCTCAACAAACGCCTTGCCGTACGGTCTGGCATGGCACATAGCTCAAGTGCTTCGCCGCGCTCGATTTCACCTTGAATAAATGCAGTGTATAAAATCGTTGCTGCAACAGGTTTAA
>JBLHVA010000091.1:0-7070 GCA_047630005.1 Candidatus Endobugula sp.
TTAATCGAGCAAAAGCGTTTCCATTGCTGTTGGCTGGATGGGCTCAATTTACATTTTATGGATATAAACGTTGCCATTTTCATCCGTAGTTTTCTCCAAACTTAACTCTTGGATCGACTAGTGCTACGCAAATATCGGAAAGGATGTTGCCTAGTAGAAAAAGCAATGAAGATATCACTAATATTCCCATCACTACGGGATAGTCTCTTTCAACTAGTGATTCGAAACCCAACAAGCCAAAACCATCGATATTAAAAATAGTTTCGATTAAAAAAGATCCGGTTAAAACGACGGAAATGTTGTTACCAAAGGACGTTGCAATAGGTATTAAACTATTGCGCATCGCATGTTTGGTAACAGCGCTATTAAAATCTCGTCCCTTAGCAATTGCTGTTCGGACATAATCGGTGGAGAGGTTCTCCATTAAAGCGTTCTTCATCATGAAGGTGGTGACTGCAAAGCTGCCAGAAAGATAAGCAATTAACGGTAGTACTGCATGATTGACAACATCGGTTATTTTTTCCCATGTGTTTAAATCATCAAAGTCATCGCTGATAAAACCACCGAGAGGAAACCATTCCCAATATGAGGCGAAGGCAGAGATCAACGCAATACCGACAACATAACCGGGTAGTGCATATCCTATGAATACAACCGCTGATGAGAGGTTATCAAAATATCCGCCATGTTTTATCGCCTTAATAATACCCAGAGGAATACACACCGCATAGGTGATGATGAGTGTTACAATTCCGTAAAAAATCGAAATGGGCAAACGTTCTTTAATAATGTCCCAGACGGGATCGTTATAGCGGGTGGAATACCCTAAATCTAGCTGTAAAACATTTTTAAGCCAAAGGCCGTAACTAACCCAAATTGGCTTATCGAATCCATAGTAGGCGTTAAGCTCCGCTAATTGATCTTCTGATAATGAGCTTCCGCCAATATTACTTTCTTGTTGTTGAGTTTCAGAAAAGGCAGATTCAGTCATCATTCGTTCAATGGGGCCACCAGGAACGATACGAGTCACACAAAATACCAACAAGGTAATTCCAATAAAGGTCGGAATGGTTAATATCAAGCGTCGAATAAAATAACTATACATAGTTGTTCTGTTTCATCTGCATCGAGGATTTTATTTTGAGTCTTCCATGTTCATTTGGTGTTTGGCCATTCAGCCTTGAATAGAAAAACAGCGAGTGATGATTATATACCATTATTTTTGTTGTTTATTGTATTTTTAGGAGCCGGTCTACTTTGTAATAATGATGAATCACTATTATCGATCCGGAGCTATAAATGCTTCCTTTACAAGTCATGAACGTATTGTCGTGAAAAGAACTTTTACTCGGATATGGAGTTGATAGCTATTTAAAATCTTAACACATTATATCAATATACTCAGATAAATTGGGCATGAAATATGTTGGCGTGGTCGAAAGGTGGGAGGTTATGCGGTCTAAGACGAAATAGGAAAGTGTTTAAGAGATGGCTTAGTTTTTGTAATTTCTATATACCAGCCTCGTTGCTCCCAGTCACCTAATACAATTCGCCGAGCTGCTTTGTTATTAGCTGTTGTGGAATGGATGTTAGGGCGGTGAGTATGACCATGAATAAGCGTGGTGATATCGTATTCAGCCATCTTTTTGTCCACTTCTTCTGGTGTAACATCCAGTATGTCTTCTGCCTTTAAGCTCGTTACATCTTGACTTTTTTGTCGTAGGCTTTTTGCGTATTCACGGCGTTCTTGGAGTGATAATGACAGTACTTTTTGCTGCCACTCTGCTGTTCTTGTCATGGCTCTAAAAGCCATGTAATTAGCATCTTTCGTGCATAAACTGTCGCCGTGCATAAGAAGATAGGACTGCCCATGATATTCGATAATAGATGGATCGTTTAACAAGGTTATATTAGCCTGATTCGCAAAGGTCTTACCAAGCAAAAAGTCTCGATTACCATGCATAATATAAACAGGAATAGACTGGTTGTTATCTGCTTGGTCTTTATTTTCCGTCTCGCTCCCCAGGCTATAGTTTTTGAGACGTTGAATGACTTCTCTATACATCGGAGTGTCGTCGTCATCTCCCAGCCATGCTTCAAAAAAATCCCCTAATATGTAGAGCGCTTCTGCTTTGTGGGCAATAGACGAAAGGAAATCATAAAAAGCCTGAGTGATTTCAGGCCTAGAAGGATGGAGATGCAAATCAGAAATAAAGAATAAGCTCATAATGGCTAACCGAAGACGAATTACTCGCTTCCGCTTTTGGCTTCGTCTGCAACTGTGGTGCGTTGAATAATAACGGTATCTACTGGCACATCTTGATGTGGGCCATTAGAGCCTGTTTCAACATCTTTGATTTTGTCGATAACTTCTGTGCCTTCGATGACTTTACCAAAGACGCAATATCCCCAGCCTTGGCTGTTTTTGCCCGTGTGGTTCAGGAAGTCATTATCTTTAATATTAATGAAAAATTGTGAGCTCGCACTATTAGGGTCCATCGTTCTAGCCATTGCTAATGTATAGCTGTCATTAGTTAAGCCATTATCTGCTTCATTAATGATGGTCTCGCGAGTTTCTTTTTGTGACATATCTTCGTTAAAACCACCGCCCTGAATCATAAAGCCGTCTATTACACGATGAAAAATTGTATCTTCGTAGAAGCCGTCTTCTGCATATTGTTTAAAGTTAGCCGCAGAAATAGGCGCTTTGTCAAAATCTAGAGCAATGGTGATGTCACCAAAATTAGTGTGCAAGGTAATCATTAATATATCCTGAATATAGGTTACAAGTAGATAGGTTTGAATGTGTCGTGCATAGATCTCATCAATGAATGCGATTTGATACTAGTTTAGTGAAAACGAATGAATAAAACTAATAGCAAATAGCTAAATACTCAATTAATTATGCATCATAGGTAATTTTGTTATGTGAGATCCGCTAGAGATCGCTATAATACGCGTTTAGAACCTATTCTTCTACTTATCAAAACCCAACGGAAAATTTATGACCGTCGATAGTCCCTCTCCTCATTCTAGTTCAGCAGATAAATCTAATCCGGTAGCCGCTATTAGACCACCGCATTTTTTAGAGCAAATTATCCAGAAAGATATTGATCAAAATACCACCGGGAAAAACTCCCTAAAAATAGTCACGCGTTTTCCGCCAGAGCCAAACGGCTATTTACATATCGGGCATGCAAAGGCGATTTGCTTGAATTTTGGGCTGGCAGAAAAATTTAATGGTATTTGTCGCCTTCGTTTTGATGATACAAATCCAGCAAAAGAAGATCAAGAATATATTGATGCCATCATCAAAGATGTTGAATGGCTGGGTTATCAGTGGGAAGGCGAGGTGCGTTTTGCTTCATCTTACTTTCAGCAATTACATGACTGGGCTGTGTATTTAATTGAACAGGGCAATGCTTATGTGTGTCATTTAACTGCCGACGGAGCGCGTGAATACCGCGGCACATTAACCGAAGTTGGAAAAAATAGCCCTTATCGTGAGCGCTCTATTGAGGAAAATATAGCTGAATTTGCCAAGATGCGTAGCGGTGAATACGACGAAGGCGTGTGTGTATTACGCGCTAAAATTGATATGTCTAGCCCGAATATGAATATGCGCGACCCTATTATGTACCGTATTCGTAAACTGCATCATCATCAAACGGGAAATGAATGGTGTATTTATCCGAACTACGATTTTGCCCACGGCCAAGAAGATGCAATTGAAGGCGTGACGCATTCTATTTGCACACTGGAGTTTGCAGATCACCGCCCTCTATATGAATGGTTTACTGAGCATTTGCCGTTACCATCTCGCCCAAAACAGCATGAATTTGGCCGTTTAAATCTAAATTACACTGTGACTTCCAAACGTAAATTGAAACAACTAGTGGATGAAGGCCATGTTGATGGTTGGGACGATCCTCGTATGCCGACTATCGCAGGTCTACGTCGCCGTGGTGTGAGTGCTGCAGCGGTTCGCAAGTTTTGTGAAATGATCGGCGTAACGAAGTCGGATGGTGTGGTGGATGTGGCGATGCTTGAACATGCCATTCGCGATGACTTGGATAAGAATGCGCCTAGAGCGATGTGCGTGCTAAATCCGTTGAAGGTGATATTAACTAATTACCCTGAAGATAAAACGGAAACCATGTTGGCTGCAGGGCATCCTAGTCGAGATGACTTAGGTGAGCGCGAGCTTCCGTTCAGCCGAGAGGTATATATTGAGCAAGATGATTTTAGAGAAGAAGCGAATAAGAAGTATAAGCGTTTAGTGGTAGGAAAGCGTGTGCGCTTACGTAATGCCTATGTGATTGAAGCGGATAGTTGCGTAAAAGATGATGCGGGCAACATTATAGAGGTACATGCTCGATTTATTGAAGGCACTCTGGGCCATAACCCAGAAGACGGCATTAAGCCTAAAGGCGTAATTCAATGGGTAGATACAAAACAGCATGCTACCTTTGACGTGACACTTTATGATCGCTTATTTACCGATGAAGCGCCTGATGCGGGAGATAAAAATTTCCTCGATACCATCAATCCTAACAGCGAAGAGCGAAAGCAGCAGTGTGTAGGTGAAATAGGATTGTTGAACGCAAGTGTTGGTGTGACCTATCAATTTGAACGAGAGGGCTATTTTTGTAAGGATAGTCAGGCCGACACATTACAGTTTAACCGTACTATTAGTTTACGAGATACCTTTATAGGCTAAAGGTGTTGGCAGTATCTGCGCAAGTGAACGGTAGCTTGGCGACACTATAAAATAATCAGTAATAAGGGTTTAGGTGATCAGTTACGTCGTAACAATCATTTCCCTAGAGACAATTTTAATAGAGCACTTATATGGCATTAATAATTTACAATTCATTGGCACGCGAAAAAGTTATTTTTACACCGATAGACGCAGGCAAAATTCGTTTATATGTTTGTGGTATGACCGTGTACGACTATTGCCATATTGGTCATGCGCGCGTACTGATCTCGTTTGACGTGATTGTGCGGTTTTTACGCTCGCAAGGCTGGGATGTTGAGTACGTCAGAAATATTACCGATGTAGATGATAAAATCATTAATCGTGCTGAAGAGAACGGGGAGAGTAGTGAGGTATTAGCGCAACGGTTTATCGATGCCATGCATGAAGATGAGCGCGTCTTGAATGTATTACCGCCGAATCAAGAGCCTCGTGCAACTGCGCATATGGACAATATTATTGCCATGGTAAAAACCTTAATTGATAAAGGTTATGCCTATGTGGCATCAAATAACGATGTCTATTACCGAGTGGGTAAGTTTGGTAACTATGGGCAGTTGTCGGGTAAAAATCCTGATGAGCTGATGGCTGGCGCGCGCGTAGAAGTAGGAGATATAAAAGAAGACTCGAGAGATTTTGCGCTGTGGAAAGCGGTTGATATTAGCAATGCCGTTGGTGACGGAAAGAATGCCCCCGTTTCGTGGGAGTCGCCTTGGGGAGCAGGGCGTCCAGGTTGGCATATTGAATGTTCAGCGATGAGTAAGTCGTGCTTAGGTGATTCTTTCGATATCCATGGCGGCGGCCCAGACTTACCTTTCCCTCATCATGAAAATGAAATTGCGCAAAGCGAATCAGCGAATGGTTGCAAATATGTGAACTATTGGTTACATGCCGGTGCCGTACGAGTTGATGGAGAAAAGATGTCTAAGTCGTTAGGCAATTTTTTTACCATTCGTGATGTGTTGAAAAAATATCATCCTGAAGTTATTCGTTACCTCATAGTGAACAGCCATTACCGCAGCAGTATTAATTATTCTGAAGATAATTTAATTGAAGCGAAGACAGGCTTAGATCGATTTTATCAAACATTAAAAAATTATGCAGATGTTGAGCCTGCAGCTATTGAGCGTTTGAGCGATAGCGTTCATTATCAGCATTTTGTTGAATCAATGAATGATGATTTTAATACGCGCATTGCTTTGTCAGGTATGTACGATCTGATCAAAACGATCAACACCGTTGCCGTAACCGACAACAGTAAAGCGAAAGCGCTAGTGGCCGAGCTTAAAGCAATGGCAAATATTTTAGGTGTTTTGCAAGCGGATCCCACTGAGTTTTTACAAGCTGAAGATAAGACGGCACCAGGTGTAGGGCTATCTGTCGATGTGATCGAAACGCTTATATCGCAACGTATTCAGGCCAAAAAAGATAAGCAGTACCAACGTGCAGATGATATTCGTCAACAATTAGATGAGCAGGGGATATTGTTAGAAGATTCTAGAGAAGGCACTGCGTGGAGAAGAAAGTAACATTATGATAAGTCCTGGAGTATTGCAGAACAAGTTTGAGACGGTACGATCTAATAAGACATTTGAGCTCTTTGTAGTGGCGATTATTGTCTTTTCTGCTGTAATGATTGGCGCTAAAACTTATGACGTGTCGGATAACGTAACCCGTGTTGTTGTTTGGCTGGATTGGTTTATCACCTTGTTTTTTATGGTTGAAATTCTTATTCGATTTTTGGGTGAAAAAAGAAAGCTCAATTTTTTTAAATCTGGCTGGAATATTTTTGATACGGTAATTGTCACTGTTAGTTTGGTACCGATAGAAGATAGTGAACTGGCAATTGTTGGACGATTAATTCGTATTTTCCGTGTGTTACGTATGGTATCCATTATTCCTGAATTGCGGATGTTATTAAACTCTTTAATAAAAGCATTGCCGCGTTTAGGTTATGTTGCTTTACTGATGTTCATTATTTTTTATATTTATGCTGCAGTTGGCGCAACATTTTTTAAAGATATTAACCCTGTATTATGGGGTGATATTAGCATTAGTTTGTTAACGTTATTTCGTGTGATGACATTTGAAGATTGGACTGATGTTATGTACGAAACAATGGAGGTGTATGGTTACAGCTGGATCTTTTATATTACTTTTATATTTTTTACCGCCTTTGCTTTTCTTAATATGATTATTGGTATTGTTGTCAACGTGTTGGAAGAAGAGCAAAAAGAGCAAAGTCGCTTAGATGGCGAAATCAATCTGGATGATATCTATCAAGAATTAAAAGTCGTTAGAACTTTACTTG
>JBLHVA010000092.1:0-7028 GCA_047630005.1 Candidatus Endobugula sp.
TTTTCTCGGCTTTGCTTATTTTCATCAATCACCTCTCGCAAATCATCTACCGTATACAGGTAAACATCCGCAAGATCGCCCACTTCACTTTCTATATCTCGTGGAATCGCAATATCCACCATAAAAATAGGCTTGTGACGTCGCGCCTTTAAAGCAGACTCTACTGCACCCTTGCCTAAAATAGGTAGCTGACTGGCGGTTGACGAAATAACAATATCTGCATGTACTAATTGCTCAGGAATATCTGATAACAACACCGCTTTTGCCGAAAACTCATCAGCTAACTCTTGGGCACGCGCCAAGGTACGGTTGGCAAAAATCATATTTTTTATGCCTTGTTGGCGCAAATGTCGTGCAACAAGATCGATGGTTTCACCTGCACCAATCAATAAGGCGGTACCTTCTTTAAGATCGGAAAAAATTTGTTGTGCCAAGCTCACTGCGGCATAAGCAACAGAAACAGGATTTTCGCCAATGGCAGTATTCGTACGAACTTTTTTAGCGACACCAAATACTTTTTGAAACACACTATGCAATTCACTAGATAAGGTATTTGCTGCTTGGGCCACTGCGTAGCTCGATTTCATTTGACCCAAAATTTGTGGTTCGCCCAATACTAAAGAATCTAAACCGCTGGCAACCCGCATCATATGCTTTACCGCATGCTCTGTATGCGCCACATAATAACAATCACGCAATAACGTAATATCAACATCATGATGATTGGCCAGCCATTGCAATAACGATTCGGTCACCACTTGTCGTGCATCATCATCGACATCGTGGTTCGTTTTATCAACAGCCACATACAATTCAGTACGATTGCATGTCGACATAATCGCCGCCTCTACGGCTGGTGTGTTTTGCACGAGACTTTGCAATGCGGACTCGATAGATTCTGGAGCAAACGCCACACGCTCGCGTACATCGATAGATGCGCTGTCGTGATTGATACCAAAGATAAATAAAGGAATCATACAATATTGTCAGATATTACAGTCTGTTACGGTTCATCACCGTATATTAACGTATATAGTGGTTTAGTATTAACAAAATTAGTATCTCGTTAATACGCATCAGCGGCCAAACCAGTCACTGCCAGCAACTAAAAATAGTGCACTAACGATGTACAAAGTGCGCGTTTAGGCTCGCTAGATATAACGCGGGCGCGCATTGTAGCATGACCTTAGTACAAGCTCAGCACAACCTCAATCCAGCAATAGAACAACAAATAACTCTGACATGACACTTGGCTAGATTAACGCGGCGGTTTACACTGACCTTATGAATATTGCACCTCTCACTTGTCGATTATGTTTATCACTGTTATTTATTAGTGTCGTTAGCGGTTGCCGCTCTCTTCCTGAAAAGCCAGCAAACACGGCTGACGATAACCGCTACCCCACAACAACAGAAGATGAAACGCTTACACCGGATGCCACAGC
The DNA here is from genome assembly GCA_047630005.1 of Candidatus Endobugula sp. Lineage (GTDB taxonomy): Bacteria > Pseudomonadota > Gammaproteobacteria > Pseudomonadales > Cellvibrionaceae > Endobugula. The sequence goes on from JBLHVA010000092.1 coordinate 1,446, forward strand.
ACCGCCAGAGAATACACCCCGCTTCCCAATAGACACTTTATATTCGTTACTAGTGGCCGAAGTAGCTGCCTCTCGCCGCCAATACGACACTACTATTGATCACTATGTGGAACAATCCAAAGAAACTGGCGACAAATCGATTATTATTCGTGCCACACGTATCACACAATTCTTACGTGCTCACCAAGACAGTATCGACATGGGGCAGTTATGGCTTGAGCAAGACCCCAAAAATAGAGAAGCGCTTACCACTGTTGCCAATGGCCATATTGAACTACAACAACCCTTAAAGGCACTGGATTACACCGAGCAGCTAATTGAAAACTACCAATCAGGCTCAACATCATCTTCAACCGAGCCCTCATCTAGCAAAGACGAAATAAACAACAGCGTACCAGATGGTGGCGCGCTAGTAGAAACGCTTGCTAACTACAGCAGAAAATCATCGCCTAAAACACTATCGACACTAATTCAACGAATACAACAACTGTCCGATACGCACCCTACACTGACGGGCATCAAAGTAGGGTTGAGCACACTTTACCAAGCAGCAGACCAAAACGACCTTGCCAGAGACTGGATTGATCGCGCTTTAGCGCAAGAACCGAGCAGAACCACCGCCATCATTCAAGATGTACGACTGCTACAATCAACACAACAAAACGAACTCGCCTTAAGTAAGCTCGAACAATACGTGACAAACTCACCAAACAATCACCGCATACGCTTAGTCTATGCTCGCCTGCTATCGCAATCGAATATACCACTGGCCTACGCACAGTTCACTCGGCTATCAGAGCAAGCGCCACAACAACTGGACTTACGCTTTTCTCGTGCATTACTCGCGACTGAATTAGAAAAAATGAATGTTGCACTACCGCTTTTTGAGTCTCTACTGGCAGAAAAACATCAAACCGATAGCGTTAATTTTTATCTTGGTCACATTTACGACTTCCAAGAGGATAGCGATACCGCCCTTAATTATTATTTGGCGGTTAAACAAGGCAACAATTATTTACCCACTCAATACCGCATCGCCAAAATTCATTTAAACAATCATCAGGTTGAAAAAGCACAATTACTATTTAGTAATTTACACCAGCAATTACCCGATAAAACAGAGCAATTGTACACCGACGAAGCATCCTTACTGGTTAAGCACGAAGCCAACACTGAAGCACTTACCTTACTGAACAAAGCAATTACACTTTTCCCTGACAACCCTGCACTGCGCTATGAACGCGCCACAGTGTACGAGCGACAAGACAGTCTAGCGCTTATGGAGAAAGACTTTCGTTATGTTTTAACCCAAGACCCTAGCAATATTGCCGCACTTAATGGTCTAGGCTACCTACTTACCATTCGCACGACACGCTATGACGAGGCTCACCACCTCATCAGCAAGGCACTTGAGCTAAGCCCCGACGATGCTAGTATTATCGACAGCATGGGATGGGTGCTTTTCAAAAAAGGCCATACAGAAGAAGCAATCACTCACTTACAGGAAGCATATGCACAATTTCCCGACCCTGAAGTCGCCGCACATTTAAGCGAGGCTCTGTGGGTGAATGGCGACCATGATGCCGCCAAAGCCATACTGCAAGAAAGTCTAAAAAACAATCCTGACGCAGAAGAAATTCTAGATACACTACAACGATTAGGCATTACACTATAAATATTGATGGGGACGATGGCTGCCATGAATTTAATTCTTATTCATAAGAATTAAATCTAAAACCATAGCGTTACCTATACCTACATTCTTTTTGACCAACCAAAATACATAAGCACTTTTATGCCTTTTATACCTATAACACTTACCGCCTCAACAACGGCAGCTAACGACAACAGCCACCTTCACATGGCCCGATGCCTTAGCCTACTGATCATCGCAGTGTTGCTAAGTGCTTGTGGCAGCTATTCCACCAAACAGAACAACAACCTCCCCTTAGATATAAAAACATATGCAGACATTCCAGACACATGGTCAATACAGGCAAAGCTCGGTATTAAAAATGGCGCAGATAGTGGCTCGGTAACCGTAAACTGGCACCAAGAGGGTGACCGCTATGCGATTCAACTCAGCGGCCCATTTGGCCAAGGCAATGCAAAACTCTCTGGCAACAATCAATCGATTCGCATAGAGCAACCAGGAAAAGAGACCCTTTATTCTAACAACCCTAAAGCGCTGATACAGCAAACGTTTGGCTGGGACTTACCTCTGCAACATTTACCTTACTGGATTCGAGGCATACAAAACCCACAAAGTGATCAAAATATACAGCACGCAACAACCAACACTCAACACAACGAAAACGGTCTTTTATCCACCTTAACTCAATTTGGTTGGACACTAGAATACTCTCGCTACAGACCGCAACAACAGCGATTAGCGCCGCATAAAATTCGCGCAAAAAACGATGCGGTGACGCTAACCTTAATCATAAAAAAATGGGTTTTCCCGCTTATCAGCACAAACACTGCGAATGTAATCACTTACACCGCAGCCGACACGACACCGGCAACCTAATCGCAATGACAACTCTCACCTTACCCTCACCCGCCAAACTCAATTTGTTTTTGCATATAACCGGCCGCCGTGCCAATGGCTACCATGATTTGCAAACCGTGTTTCAATTGCTCGACTACGGTGACGAATTAACCTTTAGCTTGCGGGACGACGACCAGCTGTATCTGCAGCACGACATTAACGACTTAGCCGACGATGACAATTTAATTGTTAAAGCGGCTCGCTTGTTAATGGAATATTGCCAGCGTCGCAACACACCCACCCAAGGCGCCAACATAAATTTGCTTAAGCGCCTGCCAATGGGCGGCGGCTTAGGCGGCGGCAGTTCAAATGCCGCGACAACACTAATAGCACTTAATCACTTATGGGGAACCCCCCTATCTACCGGCACGCTTGCGGCACTAGGCCTACAATTAGGCGCCGACGTACCGGTTTTTGTGCGCGGACACTCCGCTTGGGCAGAAGGTATTGGCGAAAACTTACAACCAATTGACCTACCAAACTGCTGGTATCTCGTGATCAAACCCAACTGTCATGTCTCCACCGAAGAAATTTTTTTAAATCAGGAATTGACAAGAGACACCGCCGCCATTACAGTAGCGACCTTCTTCGAACAGGGTGGTCAAAATGATTGTGAAAACGTCGTTTGCCAGCACTACCCTGAAGTGAAAAAAGCACTACAGTGGCTTAACAATCACGGTAATGCTCGACTCACGGGAACAGGTGCGTGTGTGTTTGCTAGCTTCGCTAATCAAGAAAAAGCGCAGACGGTATTAAACAACACACCAACCGAATGGGAATGCTTTATTGCCTCAGGCATAAATTATTCTCCACTTCACCATCTACTCCGTGATTCTCAGTAAAAGAGAAGAAGAGGCGGAGAAGCCAAGTTATTGGGGTGTAGCCAAGTGGTAAGGCAGCAGGTTTTGATCCTGCCATGCGGAGGTTCGAGTCCTCCCACCCCAGCCATATTTTTCATTAAATGATGTATCCATCGTTTATATTCACAGGTTGAATTCACATAAGCAAAATGCAGTAAACGCATTTGCCAATTCATTAACATCCACACCAGCTTACTGGTGACCAAAAGGTATTCTTGTGGCTGATTTCATGGTTTTTACTGGGAACGCAAACCCAACACTAGCGCAAAACGTTGTCGACAAACTAGGCATGACCCTAGGCAAAGCCAAGGTGAGCCAGTTTTCCGATGGCGAGATCGCTGTAGAAATACAAGAGAATGTTCGTGGACGTGACGTATTTGTCATCCAGCCAACTAACAGCCCTACCCATAAAAACCTAATGGAACTACTTATTATCGTCGATGCATTGCGCCGCGCCTCTGCCGGTCGCGTAACAGCAGTCGTACCTTACTTTGGCTATGCCAGACAAGATCGTCGCGTACGCTCTTCTCGCGTGCCGATTACTGCAAAATTAGTTGCCGACATGATGGTAGGCGTAGGCATTGACCGTGTATTAACAGTCGACCTACACGCAGAACAAATTCAGGGCTTTTTTGACGTGCCTGTAGACAACATTTACGGCTCACCTATTTTATTAGAAGATATTCGTCGCCAAAAATATGAAAACCTCGTGGTTGTCTCTCCAGACATTGGCGGTGTTGTGCGTGCTCGTGCAGTCGCCAAAGAGCTCAATATTGATCTAGCGATTATTGATAAGCGTCGCCCTAAAGCCAATGTGGCTGAAGTGATGAACCTAATAGGTGACGTTGAAGGACGCACCTGCTTACTCGTTGACGATATGGTCGATACCGCCGGCACACTCTGCAATGCCGCGACAGCGCTAAAAGCTAAAGGCGCTGTAAAAGTAATTGCCTATGCCACTCACCCTGTTCTTTCAGGCAAGGCAATAGAAAACTTAAACAACTCCTCGATGGATGAATTGGTCGTTACCGACTCTATTCCTCTATCCAAAGAAGCTCAAGACTGCACACGCATTCGCCAACTACCACTACACGGCATGTTATCGGAAGCTATTCGCCGCTTGAACAACGAAGAATCCCTGAGCGCAATGTTTAACTAAACATTCACTCTGGAAGACCATATGACGCTACTTGTAGCGCATATAAACCCATATTTATAACACACAATATTCTGGTCGCGGATAGTTATAAATTAACTTAACTCATATAGAGGACATCACAATGTCAAATGAAGACTTTGTATTGCATGCCGAGAGTCGCGAATTAACAGGGAAAGGTGCGAGCCGCCGCCTGCGTCGCGAATCATCAAAAGTACCCGGTATCGTTTATGGTGGAAGTAAAAAGCCACAAATGATTAGCTTGCTACAAAAAGACCTAGTCAAGCACCTAGAAAACGAAGCTTTTTACTCGCACATTATTAGTGTTGAAGTAGACGGCACTGCACAAGACGTTATCCTAAAGGATCTACAGCGTCACCCAGCTAAGCCGCTTATTTATCATCTTGATCTACTCCGCGTATCGAAGACTAAGAAGTTCACTACTCGTGTTCCTCTTCACTTTATTAACGCTGAAACTGCTAAAGGTGTCAAAGATCAAGGCGGCATGGTTTCTCATAGTATATCTGAGCTAGAAATCAGCTGTTTGCCTGCTGACCTACCTGAATACATTGAAGTCGATTTAGTTGACGTAGAAATCGGTCAAACTGTTCACATATCTGACCTACAATTACCTAACGGCGTTGAGTCCGTTCAGCTAAGCCACGGCCACGACCATGACTTACCTGTAGCGTCAATCAACAAGCCTAAAGGTGCTGCTATTGATGAAGATAGTGCAGAAGGCTCTGAAGAAGCTGGCGAAGCGTAACTTCTCATGCTTTTGTGTCCTTTCTTATCTCTAACGAGATAGGAAAGGATTATCCCCCTATGAATTACCCAGCCAAAAATGAATACATCCATTAAACTGATTGTTGGTCTCGGAAACCCTGGTACTGAATATGCTAATACACGGCATAACGCAGGTGCAGACTTTGTAATGGAACTTGCTCATCAATATGGCATTACTTTATCACCTGAGAGTAAGTTTTTTGGTTTTGCCGGCCGAGGAAATATTCAAA
>JBLHVA010000093.1:0-6947 GCA_047630005.1 Candidatus Endobugula sp.
TCATTTTCTTTAATGAGGCCGTCAACAATACGTTGCATAGGGGCTAGTGAATACTGATGGTAGGCTTGGTGAGATAATGCACCGCCCCATGAATCAAATATTTGCACTGCCTGCGCCCCGGCAAGAATTTGTGCATTAAGATAATCAGTGATGGACGCGACTAACTTATCAATTAACAGCTGGAATACTTCGGGCTGCTGATACATTAATTCTTTGGTGCGAGCATAGTCTTTACTTGAACCACCTTCCACCATATAAGTCGCCAATGTCCATGGGCTGCCGGAAAAACCGATTAACGGTACTCGCCCATTGAGTTCTTTACGAATCACGCTAACCGCATCGGTCACATAGCTTAAGTCGCTGCGAGTATCGACAATGGGCAAGGCCTCTATGTCAGCAGCAGTGTGCACTGTTTTTCTGAATTTAGGGCCTTCGCCGGTTTCAAAATACAGCCCCAAGCCCATCGCGTCAGGAATCGTTAAAATATCTGAAAACAAAATAGCGGCATCAATTTGAGGATAACGATCTAGTGGTTGTAACGTCACTTCGCAGGCCATCTCAGGGTTGCCACACAAGCCCATAAAGTCGCCAGCTTTGGCGCGTGAAGCTCGATACTCTGGCAGATAACGCCCTGCTTGGCGCATCATCCATACTGGTGTTCTATCCACAGGTTGACGTGCTAAGGCACGTAAAAAACGATCATTTTTCAGGTCAGACATAAGTTGTCGAAACATCCATAAAGCAAAAATAAGACAGGCATTGTAGCTTAATCGTCTATAGCCGTCATTGCACGCAGATATAAATGATGGATATATGTGACAGAACGACTAAAAAGGATGTATCAATAAGATACGGTGAGAATAGAATTACCCTCATGACCTGAGATCGGGGCTAAAAAGAGCTTACAGCGGAAAATATGACATGCGAAGGTAACTAACATTACATAGTAACAACCCAATACGCACACTGAAAGTCATCATTACCCCTGCTATCCGCAACTTAAATATCTCCTTTAAGATACCGCGAGCATGAACTAAACGCCCCAAGACCGAAACAATGCCAAAGATATGCAGCAGCGTTTCATGCCCCTGGACCCAATCCAGGCCAAGCATAAGCAATAATGCGATGGGGATATATTCTGTCGCATGACTATGAGCCGATCGTGCAACGGTTAATTCACTAATGCCACCATCAGCAAAAGCCACTTTATTTTCCGCCTAACTCGAATAATTACTACGGCAAGATAAACGATAAGCCAAGCTAAAATGGCAGCGTATAAAGAAGACTCAAGCATAGATAGTCATTTTTAGTGAGAAATGAACTTTAAAAATAGCAAGACACCATAAAAAAACTTCTCATCGATACCCCTGTTCACAAACGACACTTAGCCTCTAACTGCTCTGCCGTTTCAATGCACATATCTAAATCCTTCAACATGCCATTTCCAATACTATAAATCCAGCCATGCAGTGATAGTTCCGCACCTCGCTTCCAGGCGTTTTGTACCACCGAAGAATTACCGACGTTTTTGACTTGCTCAATCACATTAAGCTCACACAACCGGTTAACATGATCATCACCCTTCAACAAAGACAGTTCTTTCTGATGAAAACGACTAACATCCTGAATATGGCGCAGCCAATTATCGATCAGTCCATGAGACTCTTGATCTAACGATGCTTTAATGCCCCCACAACCGTAGTGGCCACAAATAATAATATGCTTAACCTTCAATACTTCTACGGCAAATTGCACGACTGACAAACAATTTAAATCCGTGTGCACCACCACATTAGCGATATTACGATGAACAAACACTTCCCCAGGAGGAAGATCGACTATTTGATTAGCCGGAACACGACTGTCTGAGCAACCTATCCATAAATAATCAGGTGTTTGTTGTGCAGATAATTGGGAAAAAAAATGCGGATTATCTTTTTTAATCGCGTCAGCCCACTCTTGATTGCGATCAAATAAGGATTTTAATGTTTTCAAAGAACTCTCTTCACGTTTGTATGAAAATCAAATTATGTATGCAATAGTAATTCATTAAACCACCAATGAACAGGCAATAAAAAAGGGCCAAAAGGCCCTTTTTCGATGATCAGTTATTCGCCATAGATTCTGTAATTGAGCCCAACATCAATCATCCAAATAATCTAAAATACCTTCTGCAGCTTGTCGCCCCTCCCAGATGGCAGTAACGACCAAATCAGAACCGCGTACCATATCACCACCCGCAAACACTTTTGGATTAGCGGTTTGGAATTTATATTGCTGCTCTTCTGCCGCAATCACACCACCCCAATCGTTAACGGCAATATTTTTTTCGTCAAACCATGATGCGGGGTTAGGGTTAAAACCAAAAGCGACGAGCACTACATCGGCTGGAACAATTTCTTCGCTGCCCTCGATCACTTCTGGGCGACGGCGACCGTTAGCATCTGGCTCACCTAATCGAGTCTTAACAAATTTAACACCTTCCACTTTTTTATCGCCAATAATTTCAACTGGCTGACGATTAAAGAGGAATTCAACGCCCTCTTCTTTTGCGTTAACCACTTCACGCCTTGAACCAGGCATATTTTCTTCATCACGACGATAAACACAGCTCACACTAGTCGCCGCTTGGCGAATAGCTGTGCGATTACAGTCCATCGCAGTATCACCGCCGCCTAATACAACAACACGCTGACCTTGAACACTAATAAAGTCTTCGGACGACTTTTCAAAACCAAGATTACGATTTACATTAGCCACTAGAAATGGCAAAGCATCGTATACACCTTGGAAATCTTCACCGGGAAAATCTCCTTTCATATAAGTGTATGTCCCCATACCCATAAATACTGCATCGTATTCTTCTAATAATTCATCAATACTAATGTCTTTGCCAATTTCAGTGTTTAAGCGAAATTCCACACCCATCTCAGAAAAAATTTCGCGACGGCGTGACATCACCGACTTTTCTAATTTAAATTCTGGGATACCAAAAGTCAGCAAGCCACCGATCTCCGGATATTTATCAAACACCACCGGTTTAACGCCATTGCGCACTAAAATATCAGCACAGCCAATACCTGCGGGACCGGCACCAATAATAGCGACTGTCTTATCCGTTGGTACGACAGTAGACATATCTGGCTTCCAGCCCATCGCAAACGCGGTATCAGTAATATATTTTTCCGCATTACCAATGGTTACTGCACCAAAGCCATCGTTTAAGGTACATGCACCCTCACACAAGCGATCCTGAGGGCAAACGCGTCCACATACTTCAGGCAAAGAGTTAGTTTGATGGCTCAATTCTGCGGCTTCAAAAATATTGCCCTCGGTAATTAAATTTAGCCAGTCGGGAATGAAATTATGTACGGGACATTTCCATTCACAATAAGGGTTACCACAATCTAAACAACGATGAGATTGATCAGCTACTTCTTCGTTAGTATACGGCTGATAAATTTCGACAAACTTTTCTGTACGCGATTCTATATCTTTTTTCTGTGGATCTTGTCTACCCACATCAATAAACTGAAAATCATTTTGTAAACGTTGAGTCATAATACGCTACCTCTGTCAGCCGCAACTACGCGACTTGCTCCTGTACTGGAATGGTTAACAATGTATCGATACTTGATGCCTTAGGCTTAACAAGTACAAATTGACTAGATGCCATACCAAAATTATCAAGTAAATATTGTCCCCACTCACTGCCTGTTTCTGTCACGAACTCTGCAAGCACTTGTTGTAAATGTGCCACATGAGCTGACAGCTCTGGTTTTTCAAAAGAATGCAGGTCAATTAATTCGTCATTATAACGTTTGGCTAGTCGACGCTTAGGATCGTACACATAAACAAAGCCGCCGGTCATTCCTGCGCCAAAGTTTACTCCTGTGTCACCTAAAATCGTCACGTGGCCACCGGTCATATATTCGCAACAATGATCACCCGCGCCTTCAACAACCGCGTTAACGCCCGAGTTTCTCACGGCGAAGCGCTCACCTGCGCGACCCGCCGCAAAAAACTTACCGCCTGTCGCACCATACAAACAAGTGTTACCGACAATGCTGGTGTCTTGGGTTTTAAATTCTGATCCTTCAGGTGGACGAATGGCAATTTTGCCACCTGCCATACCTTTACCCACATAATCATTGGCGTCGCCCTGCAAATACAAGTGCAAGCCGCCAGCGTTCCACACACCAAAACTTTGCCCTGCTATACCCGTTAGATTTAACACAACAGGATTACGTTCCATTCCATCGTTACCATAACGTTTAGCAATTTCACCTGACAAGCGGGCGCCTAAAGAGCGATCACAATTGGTGATGTCATAACTAAACTCACCACCTGTACTACCCTCTATGCTCGGCAAAATATCCCTAACCATTTGTTCAGCGAGAGCGCCTTGATCAAATGGCGTATTTTTTTCAACTTGGCAAAACTGTGGCTTACTTTTCAGAAAATCATCTGTGTGAATAATTGGACTTAAGTCCAATTTTTTCTGTTTTGTGGTTTCGCCTTCAATCGCTGTCAGCAAATCAACACGGCCAATGAGTTCTTCCATGGATCGCACACCAATACTTGCCATCCATTGACGAGTTTCTTCCGCGATAAAGCGGAAGAAATTCATCGCCATTTCTACCGTGCCTTTATAGTGTTCGGTGCGCAAGTCTAGCCGCTGTGTTGCTACACCCGTAGCGCAATTATTTAAATGGCAAATGCGTAAATATTTACATCCTAATACCACCATAGGGCCAGTACCAAAACCAAAACTTTCCGCACCTAATATTGCGGCCTTAACAACATCTAAACCGGTTTTCAAACCGCCATCGGTTTGCACTCGAACCTTGTGACGCAAATTATTCGCGCATAACATTTGATGGGTTTCACTTAAGCCTAATTCCCACGGCGAACCCGCATAATGAATAGAGCTTAGCGGACTCGCAGCAGTACCGCCGTCGTAACCCGAAATAGTCACCAGATCGGCATAGGCTTTTACTACGCCTGTTGCGATAGTGCCCACACCCGGACGAGAGACTAATTTAACGGACACTAGTGCATTAGGATTGACCTGTTTCAAATCGAAAATAAGTTGTGACAAATCTTCAATCGAATAAATATCGTGGTGTGGTGGTGGAGAAATTAACGTCACGCCCGGTACTGAATACCGTAAACGAGCAATTAAACTATTTACCTTACCACCCGGCAATTGTCCTCCCTCACCTGGTTTTGCGCCCTGCGCTACTTTAATTTGTAGCACTTCTGCATTCACTAAATAATGTGGAGTGACACCGAATCGACCTGAAGCGACTTGTTTTATTTTAGAATTACGCTCAGTGCCGTAACGGGCAGGGTCTTCACCGCCTTCACCGCTATTGGACCGACCGCCCAAGCGATTCATCGCTTCTGCTAGGGCCTCGTGCGCCTCCGGCGACAATGCGCCCAATGACATTCCGGCGGAATCGAAACGTGAAATTATTGATTCTATAGGTTCGACTTCGTCGATAGGAATTGGGCTACATTTATCGCTAAATGCTAACAAATCTCGAAGCGTCGCGACTGGGCGTTTATTGATTAACTCAGCCACTTCTAGCCAATCATTAAAGTCACCTGTGCGCACCGCTTTGTGCATTCCTTGAATCACATCGGGGTTGTAAGCGTGATATTCCTGCCCATGAACGTACTTAAGTAAGCCACCCGGTGAAATCGGCTTACGCGCTTTCCACGCATCGTTGGCTAATATTTTTTGGTCGTCTTCTAGATCAACAAAACCTGCACCTTTAATACGACTAGATGTACCAATAAAACATAAGTCAATAATTTCTTCGTCAAGGCCAACAGCTTCAAATAACTGTGCACCACGATAAGAGGCGATGGTCGAAATACCCATCTTCGACAAAATTTTCATCAAACCTTTATTGAGACCTTTTATGTAATTGCCATAGGCTGTCACAGTATCGACCGTCACTTGGCCGTCCTTAACCAAATCATTGATCACACTAAAACTAAGGTAGGGATAAACTGCTGTTGCACCGTAACTAATTAATGTTGCCATGTGATGTGAATCACGCGCACTCGCTGTTACCGCAATAATATTGGTATCACAACGTAAGCCTTCATTGATTAATCGATGATGAACGGTACCTGTCGCCAACAGTGCATGTATAGGCAACTGCCCTTCGGCTATGTCTTCATCCGATAACACAATTATTTCTGTGCCCTGACGAACCGCAACCGCAACACTGTTGCTCAAATCTTTTACCGCTTGGTGTAAACTTTTTTCAACAGGGTCATAAGCTAAAGAGAAAATTTGCTTAGGGTGATTGCCCCCACATAGCTCAATGAATGATTGGTAGACCGCAGGTGATAACACTGGCGTTGGAATAATAACGCGTTTCGCATGGGCTTCGGTTTCTGCGTATACCGACAGCTCTCTACCTAAACAAGTTTCCAGTGACATCACTATCGATTCACGTAAGGGATCAATAGGCGGGTTAGTTACTTGCGCAAATTGCTGACGAAAATAGTCGTATAATGAACGCTGCTTTCGAGATAACACCGCCATAGGTGTGTCATCACCCATTGACCCTGTTGCTTCCTGTCCTTGTTCGGCTAGTGGTCGAACGACACTTGTTCTTTCTTCATAACTCACACCAAACATTTTCATATGGACATTCAACGCTTTATCGCTAAGACCAGAGATAGGTGTATCTTCGGCTTCAAGTATAGTTGCCTGAGACGCCAACCATTGCCTGTAAGGCTTAGACGTCTTCAATTTTTCATCTACATCTGCAGTGTGAAGAAGCTCTCCGGTTTCAGTATCGATTGATAATATTTGCCCAGGCCCTAAGCGACCTTTTGCAACCACATCTTCCGGTTTATAACTGTGAACACCTACTTCTGATGCTACTGTGATATGGCCATCTTTTGTCATCACCCAACGAGAA
>JBLHVA010000094.1:0-6910 GCA_047630005.1 Candidatus Endobugula sp.
CCATGCAAAGGTCTCTATACATACACTGAACGGCATAGTTCGTCGCACCATTGATTAACGCGTGACTCAGTGAGGTCTTCTTGCTGATCTTCATCAATCGCCAACCCCATAAAACACGTTTCACCGCTTATAGGGTGTTTTGTTTCTGCTTTAGAGGCATCGTAGTCATAACCTTCAATTGACCAATGCCCAACAATAGTCGCGCTATTAGCGACAACAACATCGTGCAGCATACCCATAGCATCTAAAAAGTAATCGCCATAACCAAATTGATCACCCAAACCAAACAAGGCAACGGTTTTACCGTTAAAGTCGACAGCTTCAATATCTTGCCAAAACTCTTCCCAGTCAGATTGAATTTGACCAAAGTCCCATGTGGGAATACCTAAAATAATATGCGGGTAGTCTGCAAATTCTAGTTGCGTCACATCAGCAATATCATGTACAACTATTGAGACAGGAGACGCTTCCAATACATGCTGTAAGCGCTGCTGAATCAAACCCGCAACACGTTCGGTATTACCCTCGTCGCTCCCAAAAAACAAACCAATTGTTGACACATTTACTCCTAAAATCACGAATAAGCCAAAAACGGAGATTGTCCCAATGTTTATACGCAACCGCAAGCGGCAAAATACTGCCTACGGTATTCGTCAATGGCGTGAGAATCATTACTGAAGTAAAAGTAGCGACAAAGTTGCTCTATAAATACCAGTAAAAAACGCCATTTTTTTGGCGTAAATCATTAAGAAAATAACAAAACTAACCATAAGCCATTGTTTAATATAATTTAATTATAACTTTTAGTATATTGGTATGCATTTCGCATAATGTCTAACCAGTGCAATTAATAACCGATTAAATATTAATGTTATCTTTTGCTAAAACATTTACGATGCAGGTCGATAACCAGTTTTAGCTGCTACTATTTTTCAATGGATATTACTATGGCAACAAATGTTCACCAAGCGACCGAGGTAAATGTACCTCTATCTACCGAAGCAACGGTAAATAAGCGTCACATCTCGAATTCGGCAGTAGCGGCTAATATACATACCGTTCATGAGCATGAGTCCAACATTCAACTTAAGCTGACTTCGTTACTACAAACTACGCTAAAAATAGAGCCGTTGTTTGATTTGTTTTTTGGTCAGTTACAGCACTTATTAAAAATCAATAGCTGCTCTTATTCTTTTCAAGAAAAAAACATCACAATCAAACTAGGCAAAGTATCTACTCATACCACTGATTACTCACTTCGTTTGCAAGATAATTATTTAGGCAACATTGTATTTAGCCGCAAACAACGGTTTGCAGCAGAAGAACTAGAACACTTAGAAGGTTTACTCAGTATTCTTATCTATCCGTTACGTAATACGTTGAGTTACCGAGATGCGATTCAACAAGCATTGAGCGACCCATTAACCGGTCTAGCAAATCGTGGCGCGCTTGAACAAGCCATTGCACATCAATGGCAAATGGCCCAACGATACGAACAACACTTTTGCGTGTTGATGTTAGATATTGATCATTTCAAAAGTATTAATGATAACTACGGTCACGGCGTAGGAGATAATGTATTGAAAGCGGTCGCTCACAGCATTAGTGATACCACCCGACAAACCGATGTGGCTTACCGTTATGGTGGCGAGGAGTTTGTTGTTATTTTAAATAAGAGTGAGCTATCGGGAGCGTTAATTATTGCGGAGCGTATTCGAGAAAATGTTGCTGCACTTTCGGTTCCTGTCGACTCTACAGGTAAAGAAAGAGTAAAAGTCACCATTAGTATTGGTGGTAGCTGCTCTTCTTATTGCTCAGATACTCAAGACTTATTAAGACAGGCGGATAAAGTTTTATATTGTGCTAAGAATGCAGGCAGGAATCGCGTAGAATTTTCGTCAAATGAAGGAAATACTCACACCCAACGCGATTTTTTAGTCACTGCTGACGGGCGTCAGCACTAACGGCACATTTGATTGCCGGTAGTGCAGCGCACCTTTCGACAAATTACCGCTTATTTTTTTTTCGGTAGCTTGTCGTCTGCTTATTTGAACGCAATTTGCGTTGATGCCGTTCACGAATTTCTATTTGTGCACGAGTTAACGGCTGAACCGAAGGTGCATTAACACCAGCTGTCCCACATAATTCTGCAATTTCTGTATCCGTTAATTCAACCCACTGCCCTACACGTACATGTGATGGAATAAAAATATTCCCATAACGTACACGTTTTAATCGACTAACAGTGACGCCTTGTGATTCCCACAAGCGTCGAACCTCTCGATTACGCCCTTCCATTACCACACAATAAAACCACTGGTTACGACCTTCACCCGCGCCATCTACTACGTCGGTAAATTTCGCTATACCATCATCTAATTCCACACCATCTTTAAGACGTTGTTTCATATCGTTATCGACATCACCTTGAATACGCGCTAAATACTCACGATCAATAACCGACGATGGATGCATTAATTTATTCGCCAACTCACCTTCATTGGTAAACAATAATAAACCGCTGGTATTAAAGTCTAAGCGGCCAACAGAAATCCAACGATCACCGCTAATCGGCGGTAAACGATCATAAACGGTTGGTCTACCTTCCGGGTCTGAACGCGTACAAATTTCACCTTCTGGCTTATTGTAAAGCAACACACGAATGCGTCGCTCTTCTGGTTTGTCTAATTTAATACGACGACCATCTACATCCACTTTGTCTTCTGAGTTAACACGATCGCCTAATTTCGCTGTTGCGCCGTTAACTTTTATCTTTCCCTGCTGAATCACTTTTTCCATTTCACGGCGTGAACCTAAACCTGCACGCGCCAATACTTTTTGTAGTTTTTCACCTTCCGGGCCCACTTCTTTTACATCTACTTCATCATTCATTTAATGAATCGCCTGCTCATCATTAGAGCTTTTGGTTTCTGTTTCTGTTTCTGTTTCTGCTTCTGCTTCTGCTTCTGCTTCTGCTTCATCAGTATGCTGTTGTACTAATGAGAAAACTTCTTGCGTTTCTTGTTCCTCTTGTTCCTCTTGTTCCTCTTGTTCTCCCTCTGTTTCTTCTACTGCTTCTACCCCTTTTTCGTCATTCGTCGGAGGTACGTTTTGTAAGTTTAATTCTGGGTTGATCAAATCAATATCCGTGAGTTCTTGCAGCGATGGCAATTGCTCTAGGCTTTGTAAATTAAAATAGTCTAAGAAGTTTTTCGTTGTGGCAAACAATGACGGTCGACCAGGAACATCACGATGCCCGATGACTTTAATCCAATCACGTTCAGTCAATGTTTTGATAATATGGCTGCTGACAGCCACACCGCGAATCTCTTCGATGTCGCCACGAGTAATCGGCTGGCGGTAAGCAATAATAGCGATCGTTTCCATTAACGCGCGAGAATAACGTTGAGGTTTTTCATCCCACAAACGATTAACCCACGCTGCGTTTTCTTCTTTTACTTGAAAACGCCAACCACTTGCGACTTCTTTTAATTCGAAACCATTATCGTCACAAGATTGCTGGATTTCTTCTAAGGCTTCAACAATATCTTTTTTACTGACTTGCGCTTCCACTGCCAGCTCGTCACCTTCTTCGGTTTCTTTCGTCTCAGTAACAAATAAACTATGCAGTTTATCTACAGATACGGGCTGACCGTGAGATAAAATCGCGCCTTCTAAAATTCTTCGGAGTTTAGATTTTTCTATCATAATAATAAACTGTTGTTAAATGAACTGTTGCTAAGTTAATTGTTACTAAATTAATTGGCTATTAACTGACGTCTTATTCAGACTTTGCTTTCACATGAATTGCACCAAACTCTTCGTTTTGAACAATATCAACCAATGATTCTTTAATTAATTCCATGATCGCCATAAAAGTAACGATCACCCCCAGCCGTCCTTCGGAAACAGTAAACAAACTGACAAAAGGCACGAAGGTTTTTTCTGCGCTAAGACGCTCTAACACCTGTGTCATACGTTCACGTGTCGACATTCGTTCCATTTCGACTTGGTGACTTTCAAACATATCAGCACGACGTAACACATCAGACAGAGCCAGCAGGATCTCTTTAAAATCAACTTCGGGGTCTGGACGTGTCAAATTGCGATCGGGCGCGTCAGCACTCACCGGATGAATGTCGCGATACATACGCGGCATCACTTCAATATCTTCGGCAGCCGTTTTAAAACGTTCGTATTCTTGTAATCGGCGAATCAGCGCAGCGCGGGGGTCGTCACCCTCGTCTTCTTCTTCCTCTTGATTACGCGGCAGTAACATACGCGATTTAATTTCTGCCAACATGGCGGCCATCACTAAATATTCTGCTGCTAGCTCAAACTGCATATCACTCATCATATCGACATACGACACGTACTGATGAGTAATTTGAGATACGTTAACTTCTAAGATGTCTAAGTTTTGACGGCGAATCAGATATAAAAGCAGATCTAAAGGGCCTTCAAAGGCTTCTAGGATCACTTCTAATGCATCGGGTGGGATATAAAGATCTTTGGGTAGATTGGTATATGCTTCACCATTGACTAAGGCGAAAGGCATTTCGTTTTGTTCTGGTTTTTCAGTTGCTGGTACAGATGATGGAGCCTCAGCTGTGCTCTCGGCTAATACCGAATCACTAGATGTCTCATCACCGCTTACGGTAACAATAAGCTTTTCATCAACAGGCACTTCATCAAAGGGAACGGTTTCGTTGGATATTGTCTCGATAACACTAGTCTCCTCTGCGGAGAGCTCATCAGCTACAAGATCGTTATCGTTGGCAGTTGCTGTCATTATATTCCAGAAGATTGTGGACTCTCACGAGTCGTGCATACTTGCTGGCGATTATAGCGACTTTTAACCATAGTTTACAGTTTAGTCTTAACAGCTTACCTATCGATAAGTCACATGTCGTTGGCAGCCATCCTTGGCAGCCCTGCTACTATGACAACTACCCTAACAAACTACGTAACATCCATGCCGTTTTCTCATGTATCACCATGCGATCAGCAATCAGACTCGCAGTAGATTCATCTGAAGCTTTTTGTGCTAAAGGCAAGATACGACGAGCAGTGCGAATAAGTGTTTCATTATCACAAGTAAGAATCGTCACCATTTCATCTGCTGTCGGCACCCCCGTCGTCTCGCTAATAGACGTTAGCGCGGCGAATTGACTATATGTACCCGGCGCAGGAAAGCCCAAAGTGCGAATGCGTTCAGCTACATCATCTACAGCAGAGGATAACTCCGTGTACTGCGCCTCGAACATGACATGCAAATCGTGGAACCTAGGACCTACTACATTCCAATGAAAGTTATGGGTTTTCAAATACAAGGTATAAGTATCCGCTAGTAGCTCACCTACCCCATTCGCTATTGATTGACGCTCTTCTTCGCTAATACCTACATTCATTTGATAATCGGCTGACATTATAGTCTCCTTGTTAATCACTTAAGGTTAATGGCTTGTATTGATTGTGTTAACTTGAAAATCACTATAAAACTATTGAGAAAATGAATCCAATATAGAATAACTATCGACACCATAGATCGCCGTTAAACCCTTCTTAAGTCCTAAAGAAATTAGGTTGAAATATTAAGAAGGAGCTAATCACGAATCGTTTTTTGGTAACTGGAAGTTTCTATATCCACGACTTCTACCGTAAGGGATATATTCGTTAATGGTAGGAGCTCTAATGCCGTGAGTACATGGCGGGATAAACTTGTTTTTTGTTGGCTATCACGTCCCCGCAAGACCTTTAACACAACATGGATAAAATCTACCGTATCGCCACCTGAATGGTAGTGCGCATATGGAACGGCACGACACTTAATGTCTTCCGGAGCGAATAACGCAGAGGACAGCGCGCCTTGATAAACCGCGCTAACAAGCACCGAGACATCTGTGGTTGGCTCGATACCTTTACTATATTCGATAATACAATGGGGCATTCTCTAATTCCCTTATTCTATTGTCTATTCTCGTTGACGCCATATGTTCTCAGGCTATTCAAAAACGCCACAACCCTGTCTAGTAATCACTGGCTCATCACCAGTCATGTCCACTACCGTAGTCGCTTCCATCCCACAGAAGCCACCATCAATAACTAACTCTAACTGATGTTCTAAGGTTTCACGAATGTCGTAGGGATCGGTGAGTGGTTGGGTATCGCCTGGTAAGATCAATGTGCTAGTCATCATCGGCTCATTTAGCTCCTCCAGTAATGCGAGAGCTACTGGGTTGCTTGGCACACGTAAACCGATAGTTTTACGCTTAGGGTGCTTTAAACGGCGTGGCGTTTCTGATGTCGCCTCTAAAATAAAGGTGAATGGCCCTGGCGTAAATTTTTTAATCATTCTATACGCTTGGTTGTTCACTTTGGCATAGGTGGCTATCTCCGACAGATCACGGCAAACCAAAGTAAAGTTATGGTTTTTGTCTAGTTGACGGATACCTCTAATACGATCCAAGGCAAACTTATCGCCAATATGGCAGCCCAATGCGTAAGCCGAGTCCGTTGGGTAAGCCACAAGCCCACCATTACGAATAATTTCTACGGCGCGAGTAACAAAGCGCGCTTGAGGGTTTTCTGGGTGAATACTAAATAATTGAGCCATTGTTATCCCCTTATCGTTGTTAATGTGCCATTGTTAATATCATGCTAATAGGAGCCTGCCATACCTGCAATACCTACAATACAGCAACAGTGAAATCTCTTAAGGGCTCCTTAATTAAAGCGTGTCCAAACCGGCTCACAGCTCTCGGGTAATGGCGAATATCCACCTAGTGACTGCCAAGGGTTCTTCGGGCTATGAAAATCACTACCGCAGGATGCTAACAAAGAAAAATCTGCAGCCGCACGAGCAAGCTTATCGGTGACACTTGGATCTTGATGTCCACTCACCACTTCC
>JBLHVA010000095.1:0-6889 GCA_047630005.1 Candidatus Endobugula sp.
GAGATGAATGTATATTGCTAGAAAATATAAATGAAATCAATATGGATATAACACCAAAAATTCCTATGATATAGGTTGGTTTCATGATTTGGCTTCCTTAAATGGCAAAAGAGAGTACGCAGGCAAAAGCAATAGTCGATGCGCATTCTAAACATCCTGCTCCTATGTTTTTGTCAGTAGATATTTCATCATTAATATCAATGTTAACAATAATCAGTTTATCTATAACCACTCTAAAAACAGGTAATAAAATAAATGCAGAAAGCATATTGAACATGAAAGTTGAGCCATTATGCGCCCAGCTGATAAAGTTCCCCGAAGACGCATTGGAGAGAATGATTCCTAGCGCTATGAGTGTGCCCGAAAAAGCAATGCCAGCGGCAAAGTTGTCGTTCTCGATCTCCTTGTGCAAATCAAAGTTGGTGACCAAATCATAAATCTTTGTAAATATAATGAGGGAGGCTTGGCCTAGAAAAAAGAAAACAATGGTGGTAATAAGACCGCCGCCTTCGCCATGAATTGCGCCAGCAATAATAAGACCTGATGCGATATATGACGCTGCCTGAACGGCTCCCGTGCCTATATTGTGATCTTCAACGATCTCTTTGGTATTATCAAATTTATGTAAGATTAGCTTGTCGTTGATGATATGCGCTATATATAAAAGAACAATGCCGATCGCGCTATAAGTGGTGATCAAGATGAAATCTTGCAATATTCCCTGAGACGGACCTATCATGCCACCGATAAAAATAATGCTGACAGCAATTAGGTAACCGGCTAACGATATTGAAGCCGCATTGTTATTTTTTTCAACAATTTCGTGTCTGAGGTCATAGTTGTTTTTTTTACTATAAATATAATTGGCGATAAAGAAGACGATCAAGTAGGCCAGTAGAATACTGCCTATGCTATAAAATCCTGCTAATAAATACGGTATGTCGATATCCATACAGCCTCCTAGAAAAATTATTGTAAAATGTTGTGAATGTCGCTATCTGATACCGTTTGCCCTTCGCTCACCATAATTAGCAGTGCTTGTGCTGCTATAACACTGTCATGTGCGGGATTAGTCATTACTTCTCCCTCCGGTGAAATAAAGCCTAATGGTGTGCCTACGCCAGAATTAATAATTTTACAGGCGATATTTTGCCATGTAAGGTCTTCAGTTTTTACATCAAAACGTTGTGTGGATGTTCCGCCATGGGTAAAGAGGTTTTCCAGTACACGTTCTGTTCCGGGTGCAGATAGTGCGCGCACAATTAATTCTGGGTACGAGCGTGTCGGCCGGATAACAGCGTTGGCGTTTAAGCGCTGAAATCGATCTCTATTTTCATCTAAGATACACTCAGCAACAATAAACGGTGTTGAGTCAGTTTGACCTATGCGGTCTAGCATGTCGAGGGTCATGCTATCCGATCTCGCATCATTTTCGTCTTGGGAGAGCAGAACAATATAGTCTGCATCAGCAATATCTAGCTCTTCGAGGTGAACAGTGCTGCTTACATCAATGTGGTGATGTACTACACCTAACAATCTTAGTTCGTCAGGCAGGCCATTAGGATATACGTGTGTGGCAATCTTTATAGGTTTATTAGCGACCTCTGGTGTGCGTTTTATTTGTTCTATTAATCGAATGAGGTAGCGATCACCACCGATTAATGGGGTATTAATAATCAATATATAATTAGACATATTTGTCCATCTCCATAAGCCTTTTATCATGCGTTCACGTTTATTGGCTCGATAATCAATAAAGTCACCCGCCAGTTGTGCTAGCAACCAAATGCCACAAACATAAATTAATAGTATCGTCGTCGCACGGCCTACTAATGTACTGGCCGAATAATCACCATATCCTACGGTAGTAATAGAGGTAAATGTTAGCCATAAGGCATCAGTAAAATTGATCGGTTCAACATACTGTATGATGACAGTATGAGAAAATAAAATAAGCCCTAGCACGCAGAAGCGCTGTATCAGTATTTTTGGTCTGGTGCTATAAGTGATCGCAGAACTATTTTTTTTTCTATTTCTTAAAAAAAAGAATAACTTATTCATCTGATGACATCATCCCTTTGCCTTTTGCATATCGTTGCAGCTCCAAAGTCGCTCTGCTTTTAATTTCTTTTTTATTGTTGCTATCAATATCATATTTTTCTGCTAGATAGAGAAAGTCGTGAGGTTTTAGCGAAATAGATAGTCGGGGCCGTTGAGGCGTTTTATGGGTGTCTAAGCCTAATACTTGGCGTATTCTTTCGCTAGGATTGATATCAAGCTCTAAGGCTTCTCTGCGAAGTGTGTATTGTATTTTTTCATCAAGATCAAAAGCCACTTGTATGGCTTTAATGGCCTTCTCTTCTGACTGCCACTTTTCAGGTAATTGGCCTTTCTTCATATTATTCACTTACAGTGTGAGCCCAAAATTCATGGATGTCTGATTCTGGACGTAAGATGGATATAAACACATCGACTTCATCTTTGCTCCACACTTCGATATCCATACAGCGTGTTTCGTCTTCACTATAGAATTCAAAATAGCGTAAGTGCTCACCATTAGCTGGTTTTTCTTGGCCTCTACAGTCACGAGAAAAATAGAGTGCCTCGCCATTACACTCTCTTCTATAGTACTCTGAAGTTAACCAGCCTTCATAGGCAGATGTATCTAGGCACTGTAAATTCTCTTCGTGATCAGGCTGGTATTGTTTCTTAATTTTTTTCCAATCGAAAAGTATCCCCACTTCTTTTTTCTTCAACTGATAACTTAATACAATGCTGTCTTCATCTCCGAGGTCACTAATAGAGAGATAAACTTTCTTTTTAACGTCACCTTTTAAAGTCCATTCCGTACTTAATGTTTCTCCGTAATAGTAGCTATCAATTGAACTCACTTGAAAGGTTTTTCCTCTGAGTTCTTCCGGTAGCGCAAAGCTATCATTCAACTTTATGAAATCATTTTTTTGGAGTTCTGAAAGTGAGTCTAGTGTGCGCAGACTTTTCTTGTCTTTGTCTGAAGAAAAGAGTGCTTTGAATAGGTTTTTCATCGTGGCTGTCTCGCAGTAGCTAGGTATAAAACGTATGACGGATTAAGAAACAAAAAAAGCCCCGCCATATTGACGGAGCTTTTTAAAGTAAAAAGTATTATTGTTTCGCTTTTAAGCGCTCTAACACAGAGTTAGCGCTGCTGGAGCTGTCATTAATAATACCGGCTTCCTTTAGTTGGTCTTGCAGCGAGTTATCAAAGTTTTCGCTGTTGAGCTCTTGCGCTGCTTTCAATTTGTCTTCGCGCATTTGCTGACGTTTTTTGATTCTATCAAGCGATTCTTTAGCATTCACAATCTTAGATCCAGAAGAGGCAAAGTTATTGCTAATAGCAGAGGTTGCTTTGTGCACATTCTCTGTGGTTTTGATCATATTGAGCTGGCGCTCATTGTCGCTGATCTGACGCTCGGCGGTTTGTATTTGTTCTTTAAGCTTGGCGATATGGCCTGCACAATTATCGTGAATATGTTGCTGTTCTGATAAATGAGTCTCTAGGCTCGCGATTTTTTCTGCAACGGCTAAGGCAAGCACTTCATCGCCTTTCTCTAAAGCTTTGGTGACATATTGCTCATTTTCTGTAATGTCATTTTGAGTCGCATCTAACTTGCGAGCAGCTTGCATTTTTTCTGCCATCACAGACGTTAAGCTGTCTTTTGCTTTTTTGATGTGATTTTTAGAATCGTGAATCTCTTGTTCAAAAATGCGCACTGCATTGGCATCAACAATGGATTCGCCTGCTTCTCTTGCACCGCCACGTATGGCAGTAAAAATCTTTGATAATACGCTCATGTTCTATCCTCTTTGTCGTCAATCTATTATTTCAAAAAGTCGGTCATCATGGAAAGGACTTCTACCGAGTTCTCTCCTAATGTAGTGACTTCATGTACGATATCGTCAATGTTTGAGTGAATACTTAAGGCGCCAAATATCACATAACGATCTTGGATGCGTGAAAATGCGGATAAGGGCATTGGAATGTTCATATCCAGCATCGCTTCCAGCATTTCGCTTCTGGTTTCTGCAACCACTTCATCTTCTGACCACAAATAACTAATGCAGAGTATTTGTGTATCTGTCGCAGAAATATAAACGGGTATTTCTTCAAACCCTTCTATAACGACTTGTAATACTTCTACTTCCCCAGGTATAAACTGACAATCAAACTTATAGCCCTCTATATTTAAACTGGAAAAATGGAGGCTAAGGTCTTGTAAATTCATTGGTGAACTCCTTATGGCTGACATATTATGTCATTGAGGCTATAGTAGGCTTGCCGACATATTATGTCAAGCATGCTTTGAGTATATTGTGCTCGTATAGTATTTATAGTTTGGGTTCAGGTCTATAGCTGTGCAGATGATGCATTAAATATCATATTCAATAGCCAAAGGCGCATGATCTGAAAATCGCTCCTCTTTGTAAATAAGGTCTGACCCAGCCACTACTTTATCTCTTAAGCCCTTGCTCACAATGTGATAATCAATACGCCAGCCAGTGTTGTTGGCCCATGCTTGCCCGCGGTTAGACCACCATGTGTATTGATGTTCTTCCTGATTGACTACTCTGAAAGCATCAACAAATTGTAAGTTGTCGTTACGTAGGCTGTCTTCTTCGTTTAACAGCCAGTCCATCCATGAGCGTTCTTCTGGTAAGAAGCCAGAGTTTTTTTGGTTGCCACGCCAGTTTTTAATATCGACTTTTTTGTGTGCAATATTCCAATCACCACAGATAATAAATTCTCGCTTTTTGCGTTGCATCGAGCGAAGTACCGCTTCAAATTTTTCCATCATGACGTATTTAAATTCTTGCCTTTCTTCTTTTGCAGAGCCTGACGGCATATACAGAGAAACCACACTGACGTCTTTAAAGTCCACTTGAATATAACGGCCTTCGCGATCTACATCTTCCCAGTCGGCATCATCAATCGCACCTAGGCCCATATGAATAGCTTTGGGTTTTTCTTTGCAATAAATTCCTACGCCGCTATAGCCTTTTTTCTCGGCGGAATGAAAGTAACTGTAATAACCGTCCGGGTGATAGAGCGAATCTTCAATTTGGTCGGGTTGCGCTTTAAGTTCTTGCAGGCAAATGACATCAGCATCTACTTTTCGTAGCCAGTCAAACATACCTTTGCGTGCTGCTGCTCGAATGCCGTTGACATTAATCGAAATGACTTTCATCGTGCTCGTCTCTTTTTTGTGAAATTAAATGCTATGTAATATGTAGCTTGTAGTGGTGCGTACAGTTAGTAGCGTGCTTAACGAATAAATCGTAACCATCTCCATAAGCGTAAAGTGTCTGCTAGCGCAGCAGCGACATACGTCAGCGCGCAAGCCGTTAATACTTGTCGAATGGCAGGTATATAGGCAGCGGGTACATATTCACCTTTCTCTAAAATGGGCAGCGCTTTATTAAAGCTTGCGTCCCATTCCTCGGGCAGTACTGCTGCATAAAGCAGCACCGAACTAAGCATAGTGATGACTCCCACGATAAGTAACAACATTGAAACGTGTGGCAAATGTAAAATAGACCCGATAAATGGCATTGCCATGAATAGCATGACGCCTATTTTTTGCACTCGATGAGCCGATCCCAAATAACGAGTACGTAATAGGCTAACGGGCTCTTTGCGATTAAACTGAATAGCATGTCCTACTTCATGTGCCGCAACAGCAATGGCAGAGAGCGATTTTCCTGAATACACCTCGGGACTTAAACGTACCGCATTATCACCAGGGCTGTAGTGATCGCTATCGGGTTCTGTTTGTTCAACAATCACGTGATCTAACTCATATTGCTGTAATAAATGAATCGCAAGTTCACCACCAGTACCCGGCATATCAGGAAGACTTTTATGGTGTTTTCGAAGCACGTATTTCACCCATAGATTAGGGAGAAAAATCAGTAGTAGTAATATAACGCCTGCGATAATAAACAGCATAAGTAATTAATGAATATAAAAGTAGAGAATGACTATTATTGCGCAAATACACTCGGTTTGATATCAAATGATGGTCCTTTAGCAGAAACGTCCCAACTTTCAGAATACGCTTTTGCCGCCTAGCCCCTGTGTCAGGTAGTTGTCAGCCTTTATCTAGTTGATATCAATGCAGGCAGGGTCACAGCTATCTTGAAAAACATCGCCACAAGAATTACCTTACCCTTGTCGATACCACCGGTCGTATCTAGCGCCAACACAAACGCGCTTTATCCCAGAGACATTCCTTCCAATATTGCAACGCCTCACAATTGAGGCCGACGAATGGATTGTTAATACGCAGAAAGTTGAAGAACTTTTTTATAGGAAGTTTTACTACCGCCGAAATACGGCTTAACCCCTACCTAACGCAACCCTTTCTATTTTGAATTTACGATATTGGATCTTGCTCGCCTACAATTTAGGGTTTTGAGTCACTTTTAGGTTTATCTCGATAACCTTTTATAAAATGCATAACGATGACGCAAACTATTGGATAATTCACCTTAAGCTTTTCAGGTTTTTTTTCGGTGGATGATGAAATGGGCACCCCACTAACATCATCGCAATGTGCCAGACTTAGTTTGCGTGTAACTACAATCAAAGTGAGGTATCCATCATGAAAAACAATAGCGTAATTATTATTAATTTGGCGAAAATGTTTTTCAAGTTTGCGTACTCAACCCACATAACAAGATAACGAATTAAAGAGGTCAAAGCCTTTAATTCCCTTCCTAAAATATGTGGGAAGACAGTTGTTAATATAATCGATTTCATTAAAAAGGCTTTGACACCTTTAATTGTTACAACGGCAACGGTAGATGCTAAACAACATTACGTTGCAAAGCGGTAGTGTTGCCATTGTTTAAC
>JBLHVA010000096.1:0-6837 GCA_047630005.1 Candidatus Endobugula sp.
CTTGGCGGAGATATAAATACTGAAATTTGCTTGTAGGCAAGTGTCGAATAAGCCTCGCTAATATCGCGATGAAGACAATACCAAATACCAGCCGCGCCCATAATACTGCGGATAAGTCAGCGCCTAATAGCAGCATCAATAACGTATCTTCGATTACGCTGTGACATAAACCAAGAAAGGCGATGGTTAAGAAGATGTCTTTGCTATCGATATCGCCTGACTTTGCCTCTCGAATTAATATGCCTCCACCAAATGAGAGGCCTAAGGTTAAGCCCACAACAATAATGTTGGTGGCTTTTTTGCCAATGCCTAATAAACGTAGCAAGGGCGATAATAAATAGTGGATCGCTTTTTCAATACCTAAATAGCGCAATAAATGAATAATGAGTGTTAAGCCTGCAATCACTATCAGTGCAGCGGATAAGGTTTTAGCTTGTAGTATTAGCCAGCTTAACCAGCTGGAGTCGCTCGCTTCGGGCTGCCATAGCATACTCATTGGCGCTTGTAATGCATCAAGGCCGCTATAGCTGTAATGCAACATTAAGCCAAACGCCATGCCGCCGCCTATGCGTAGTAATAAGGTAAACCACAGTTTGACGCCGGCGGCTTTAGCTATCATTGCTTCTATAGGAAGTCCGTGGGCGACGAGCATCATGCCTGCAAGCACGCTGACTTGAGCAATAGTTAATTGCTCTACGCCCCCTAACTGATAAAAAATCGCCATGCCCGCATAGAGATTACTGACCATAGCCGTCATCCAAACGAGACCCATTTCTCCGGGCAGGCCTACCCATAACATTATTGGGCTAATCGCTTCTCCGAGTAAGGTGATCCAGCCCATGATTTCAATGAAGCGCACCACGATTAATACCGGCAACATGATTTTAAGTAGGCTCCAAAAAATCAACCACACTTCTAATATCCATCGTCCTACCATTGTGCGGTATAAGAATGCGCCGATTTTATTGAAAATTGTCGATAAGTGGTGGCGAATATTGCCGAGAGTTGAAGTCAGCGCGGAAACAGGTGTAGATAAGGGCATTTTGAAAGCCTTTTGTGGCGTTTGGGTAAAAGCGATAATGGATGAGTAGATTATCAAAAAACAAAATAATTAATGCTTTTTATTTGTCTTTTAAGAAACTATAATTTTTAAAATCAACAAAATAAGAAATATTATTAATGAAGCTTGCCGCGATTGATATTCGCATCCTGAAAGAACTCCAATATAATGCGGATCAAACCAATATCGCATTATCTGAAAAAGTTGGCTTATCTGCCCCTGCTTGCTTGAAGCGGGTACAAAAACTGAAGGCCGCGGGAGTGATTGAACGCGTAGTGGCCATTGTCTCGCCAGAAGCGGTAGGACGGCGTTTGAACATGGTAGTCGAAATTCAAATGACCAGTGATGATCTTGCCATTGCAGGTAAATTAATCGAAGCGGTTAATCAGGCGCCAGAAGTAAAGCAGTGCTACAAGGTGACGGGTGAAGTAGATTTCGTGCTTATTGTAAATGTCGCCGATATTTTTGAATACGAAGACTTTTGTGAGCGGGTTATTTACACCCAATCGGGGATGAAGAAGTTTACGACCCTAATCAGCTTACGCTGCACTAAGTTTGATCTGTCACAGGGTGGTTTGGCGACGTAGTGGCATGAGTGGCATGAGGGGCGTCTTTGGTGGCTGACTGCCTATCTGCTTTTGCAATGTAGATAGAGGCTTTTTTAGGGTTGGTTTTTATGTTTGCAGCCTTGGCTTTTTTCTTTAGTATTTGTTTTATTTTCTTTTGTCTATTCATGATGATTAGTGGCGTTATTCAGTTAAGTGGATGCTAGAAGGCAGATCTTTGGCGCGATGTTTCTCTGGTAGAGCGCGTGTCGTCTTGGCAAAAGCTGTTATTATATCGCCGTTCCTGTTGTTCATATTATTTTACTGTTGATGTGACTACAAGCTAGTCATAATTTATTCGTGAATTATTATTTTATTTTTTGTCATACCGTTATTTTGTGGAGAGTATCATGTCAGACACTATTATAAGAAGTCATCGCTTACGTAAAAAACTACATCTTGATGAATTTTCCATCATTGGCTTTCCTTTTACGTGCCGTGTCACTGTCACGTCACCGGCAGATTACGAAACGTTTTTTAAAGAATTTGCCACATTGGTGAATGCGAGACATTTATATATTGATCTTGATGGCAATGATGGTGTTTTCGATGGCAGAGTGACCTCTGCTGATCGCTATGGTAATGCGATTGAAGACGATCGTACCGCAATAGAAACTATGTTAAATGATCACAGTATGGTGAGCGAAGTCACGGTAGGTGAACTAGTCGATGCTTGCTACGGGATGTAAAAAAGCGATTAACTTTATAGTGCCATCTAAGCCGGTATGATTTAAGTATGAATATCATTTATGACTATAGAGCGCGCCGTCACGTTTTTCATCGTCTTTTTTATTTTTGGCATTACTCTCCGCTCAGGTGTTATCGCTTTTTTACCCACCTTTACGGATGTAACCGCATTAAGCCAAGCGGATATTGTGTTGGCATCGGCGCTAACCTTTGTGGCGTTATTGAGTGGTTTAAGCTTGGTTGCGGCAGGTGCTGCGCAAGCGCGATGTTATTTGCGTTCTGCGCGTACGATCAAATATCTTAACCGCTGCGCAGGCTCAATTATGATGAGTGCGGGTGTTTATACTGGCCTGCGTGGCTAGTCTGTGCCGCGCTGTTGCGCAATTTGCATGGCAAATACGCCGTTCCCCACCGACCAATCTGAATGGTCGTTCTCGTGAGTGAAAATAAACACATCTTTCGGTGATATAGCGGCGCGTTCCTCAAGGTTTGCGGCGATAGCGGCATACATCGCTTTCTTCATCGCGTCACTTCTCCCTCTACGCATTGTGATTTCAATACAAATAACCTTGTCAGAACGAGCGATGCCGTTAAAACTGCGACTGAACATAAAGCTATCGGCAGTGTAGTCCGAGAGCAGGTTAAATAATTCATCTTCCGGCATTCCGATGGCGCTGACTAAGGCGTCATGAATACTAGCTACGATGAGTTCTCTAGTAGCTTGGTTGGTTTCTTGGGGTACGGCGGTACGAATAAATGGCATGGTCTGTCCTCTGTTATGCGCTCTATTATGAAACCGCTATGCTAGAGAGTTATGTTGTACCTAAAAAGCGATTTACAGGTACATTCTATGTGCGTTAAAGTCACATAGATGAAAGAGATTAACTATACCCATTTACCGCTAATTGCCCTTCGCGCGTTTGAATCTGCAGGGAGATTAGGCACGATGACTGCCGCAGCGGAGGAATTGTGTGTGACGCCAAGTGCCGTGAGTCGTCAAATTCGTCAGCTTGAAAAGCGCTTAGGTGTAGCGTTGTTTTCGGGCACCAAGCATAAGCCGATATTAAGTGAGCAGGGTGCGATGTTGCTGCCGACACTATCTAGCGCGATGTTGCAGATGTTGGCTGGCGTGAACAGCATTAGGGCAGCGTCGCAAAATATAGTGAATGTATCTTGTTTAAGCACGTTTGCAATGCGCTGCTTAATCCCTCGTTTGTATCGGTTTTCAGAACAATATCCGGATATTGATATTCGTTTAAGCACCACATCCATTGACCATATTAAGCAGAATAATCACGATGTGGTGATTGGCGTCAGTCCACGAAATATTGCACTAGAGGCGAATCAATCCATCCTATTCACAGAAAAAATTGGCCCAGTGATGTCGCCCTCTTTTCTTGCTGGCAATACAAGCTTATGCGCAGAGAAAAGCATAATAGACGTTAGCGATATGAAAGGTATCACGATGCTACAAACCCGTACCCGAATGAGTATCTGGGACGAGTGGTGCCAGCAGGTAGAGCATATTCTTCCAATGACATCTGCCGGGATTTTTGAACATTATTACTTCACCTTAGAGGCAGTATTGAGTGGTTTGGGTGCGTGTATTGTGCCGCAACATTTAGTTGTAGATGACCTTAACTCTCAGCGTTTACTTGCTCCTCTGGATTTTGTTGAGAGTAGATATCATTACACGGTGAGCGCCCCCCCTATTTCCCATCAGGGCGCTAACTATTTTGTTTGTTGGCTGAGAGAACAATCGTATATATAAGGAGCGGTGACTATCACCTCGTTAGTTAAGCAATATGTCGGGCAGTACCCGTTAGATATTCAGAAAAAAGTACAAGCGTTAGTTGATGATGCGCGTTTGAACGATTTTTTATTAGAGCGGCACCCAATTAAACACACCATTTACGGTGATCATGAATTGCGTGACTACGTAATGGATATAAAAAATCACTATATGAAAAAGTCATCACCGTTAAGTAAAATTATTTACGATGATAAAATCCACGTTATTCATAATGCACTGGGCTTACATACCTATGTGTCGCGGGTGCAGGGTGGAAAACTCAAAAGCAAACATGAGTTGCGCGTGAGCACGATATTTAAAAAATCGTCGGAAGGGATGTTGAATATGATAGCCGTTCACGAACTCGCACACCTAAAAGAAAAAGAACACAATAAAGCGTTTTATCGTTTATGTATCCACATGATGCCTGATTATCATCAAGTAGAATTTGAAACTCGCTTGTATTTATTATTATTAGAAATGAAACAGTCTTTGTATGATAAGTAAAGGTAGGGTTAGCTGACGATACCTTCTCCTTCTCTTCACCTTCTTTTTTCATGGTCATTCCGGAAAGCGTTGTTGCTTATCCGGAATCTTCAGTGTTTGGCGGCTGGTTAGATGCCGAATCAAGCTCCACTACTGTCCGGGATAAATTAAGCGAAATCGCAGTAATCTTTATAGACTTTAGATTAGGTGCATGTTTAGTTAAGGGAGACTTAATTTCGGCTAGCACAGACAAGCGCGCAGAGGAGTCGATAAAAAACTGCTCCTGCGTTTTTCAAGTGCCTCCCGTCAATGGGAGGCAAGGCCTGCGAATAGGATCCTCCTTCTTTGGATAATTTCTTTGAGGTAAAGAAAGTAACAATATAAAGTGACAAGATAACGTTAGGAAAAATGAAGAGGTTAAATTCATCCCGGACAGTAGTGCTGTCAAGCCCAGCATGACAATTTAGGGTTGAGGTATGGTCGACATAGGTTTGCTAAAAAATAATTAATGAGGTGTTTATATTGCTTTTTTTGAAGATCCTTTACATTTTTCTATAGGATATTTTTCTGCATTCTTCACTATTTTTTCATTCACTGAGCGTATGATATCCACGTCGAGTTTCTCGGCTAGTAACAATAAATACATTTGCGTATCCGCTATTTCTTCTGCGATAGCATGGCGTTTAGCTGCGGTTAATGTGTTGGCTTCTTCTTCACTTAGCCACTGAAAGTGCTCAACAATTTCGGCTACTTCAACACTCAAGGCCATCGCTAGATTTTTAGGTGAGTGAAACTGTTCCCAATCACGGTCTTTTGAAAACTGTGCTAACGTTTTTTTGATATGGTCTAATTCGGACATAATATGTTTCTTGATCATTAGATTGTTTTTATGCGTTCTTTAAGGCAGCACGCTTTCTAATGCATTACGATAATCGGCAAATTGATGTATATCGCTATGCGTCGCACCTTCTATAGTAATAAGCGTATCGGTGCTTTTACTCAAAGATTGCAGTTTTTGACTATGGCTAAGGGGAATGAAGACATCTTCGTTACCGTGAATAAAAGTAATCTTCGATTTCACATCACCGATTATTTGATCGGTGCGTAAGGGATAACGTAACAACCAGGAAGGTACCAGCGGGTATTGTGCTTTTGCGATATCAGCCATACTGCTGAAGGGGGATACTAAGGCTAGCAAATCGGGTTGAACTTCTTTTGCTAAGATAGTCGCCAAGCCGGAGCCCAGAGATCGACCATAAATGACAGTGGGTTTATCCGGGTACAGTGCGCTAGCAAATTGCCACGCTTGCTTCACATCGCTAACCAATTGTTGTTGGCTGCTTATTTTTCCTGTGCTTTTGCCATAACCACGATAGTCGATAATAAATAAGTCGTAGTTAACTCGTTCATAAAAATCGAGACCTGTAGCCCATGTGCGTAAACTGCCTGCATTGCCGTGAAGGAAAAAAACTAAACCTCTTGGGTCGGGACGCCTAAAGTGTAGCGCGTGTAAAATTGCGCCATCACCTTTTTTGTTACCTTCTCTACTATCTTCACCATTACCTTCTTCGCGAACAGGGATAAACACTTCCTCGAAAGGGTAGTCATTAACGAATTGATAATTTCTGGGCAATTTTTCTGCAGGAAATAGCAGATTTTCTTGAAAAAAGTATAAGCTGATAATAATCAGTATGTAAATGAAAGTAGGTATCGCTAGTACTAACGTGATAAAGGTTTTTGTCATGTGCTAGATGTGATTTTTATAGTGGTTGGGTGTATAAGTTTACACGATTTTTAGGTATCTATAAAACTATACGGTTATTGACATTATGGTGAATGAAAGGGGCTTTTTTATGTGATTCTTAATTCATTTTATGAGTGAGTAAGATTATGGGTTAATAATCAGCTTTAGGCCCATAACTCCCATAAAACAGCTAGCTGTTCTGTTAATTACTTTCTTATATTGGGCATAAGAGGCTTGCGCTTTTTTAGTCGATAATACAATTGAAATAACGCAGTACCAGCCTGCATCAATCGCGAATGCCACAAGGACTAAAAAAGCATATGAGTAGCTAGGTAAATTTTCCGGTAAAAAAGCGGCAAAGATACTTGCGAATACAATCGCCGTTTTTGGGTTACTTAGTTGCGTTAAAAAACCGACAAGAAACAATCGACAGCTGTTTCTTGGTGACGTGATTTCGGATGGA
>JBLHVA010000097.1:0-6815 GCA_047630005.1 Candidatus Endobugula sp.
AATCAAGTCGAAGCAGCGAAGTAAATACACGAAAGGCATTAATAGAAAGGTCGTCGTGAGAAAGCGGCCTAAATGCCGTCGAATGCACAGGAATACCTGCAACCGATAAATCATAATAACCCACTGGTGACATTCCCATTACGGCAAACAAGCGGCGTATAATCGATAGCTCTTTTGCTGTCCCTAAACGAATAGCACCATGTCGCTCTTCTGCCAAACGCGTGAGACCACGTGTCGCCATTAGCTGATCAGCTAACTCTCGATTATTATCCAGTTCGTCACTGTTGATACTTTCTACCAGATCTTTCAACGAGCCATACAACGGTACTTCTTGTTGATACATGGTAGACATGGCTGCTGCAAACTGTTTACGTAAATCATTGTTAGATACCGTTGTCATTGCTTTACCCTGCCTTAATTTTTAACTAAAATGTACTTTCTTTACCTGACGAAACCCCTGTAATGCAACATCTACCATTACGTCTATCTCAGGTTTTTTCATGGCAGTTGAAAGCGCACCGGTACCGGCATTCATCAGTGCTATACCGTGACAAAATAAATAATTGATAAAAAAACGCTCTGCTGAGTTTCCATAGAATTCGCATATACTTCACGAAATTTGTTTGGCAAATGGGACTTAAAATGAACACGAAACATAGACCCTTCGCCGGCAACACAAGCATCAATATTAGCAATGCCAATCGCCTCACGTAATTATTTTCTCGCATACTGCCCTAGGTTATTAATATTTTTGAGCGCTTGCTCATCAAATAATTGCATAGAAATGAGCCCCGCTGTCATAGTCATATTATTAGCAAAGAATGTGCCCGACTGCGGAAATAAAAAATAACGATCTTGAAATTATTTTTGATGAACCTAAAAAAAGTCTTCACAGTTATTATTTAAGAACGCCACCTCATAAAGCACACTATGCTTCTGTCATGGCATTACGAGAATGGTTACTACTACAGTGAAAAATACATATTGATAAATTGAAGACGTAGGACTTTGCCATTAAAAAGAAAATATCCGCAACTTTCTACTAGGCAGAGTATCAATAATGTTTAATTCGCCATAATCGCCCGTTCGTTTGCCCATGCTCGTAATGCTTGAATATCTTCTGCACGCAGGACGGATATCGGAACGGTAGAATCTACTGCGTTTACAATATGCTCCACGCTTACCGCTTGCTGGCGTGCCTTGGCCGAATATAAAGCCGAGACAATAGCTTGCTCTATTTCTGCACCAGTAAAACCTTCTGTCGCTTCAGCGATGACTTTAATCGCATGCTTGTCACACTCAACATTACGTTGTTTCAAATGGATATGGGCGATGACAGCTCTATCTTTCAGGCTGGGTAAATCGACGAAAAATATTTCATCTAATCGCCCTTTACGCAATAATTCTGGTGGCAAACGAGAAATATCATTACTGGTTGCTACGATAAAGACGGGGCTTTTTCGTTCTGCCATCCAGGTAAGTAATGTACCGAGCACACGTTGAGAGATACCTTCGTTATCCGACTGGCCCAAGGACTTCTCTATTTCATCCATCCAGAGCACACAAGGAGAAACATTGTCGGCAAGCTGTAATGTCTCGCGTAAGTTACGTTCGGTTTCACCATGAAATTTATTATATAAAGCACCCATATCTAAACGTAATAAAGGAACGTTCCATAAACCGGCAATGGCTTTTGCCGCCAAACTTTTACCGCCGCCTTGCACCCCCAATAACATTAAGCCTTTGGGGGTATCTAAAGGGTTATCTACGCTCGAAGCGCCATCAGCCGTCGCAACAAAAGCACTCTGCCTTTCTGCTAGCCACTGCTTTAAATTGTGCAGGCCACCTACTTGCGCAAACTGTGCAGTGTCGTATTCGAAGGTCAGAATGTTATTCATATTCATCAATTCGAATTTAGATTTATTCACATCATCAACATCACTTACCGTAATCGCACCGTCCTGCACGATGGCTCCACGCGCCAGACGCCTCACATCACTCTCAGTTAAGCCGCGTAAATTACTAGTTAACATTCCTAATGTTTTTGCATCGACGTTTACACGGCGACCAGTATTCTTTTGCTGCCATTGACGCACTTCATTTAATACGATTTGACGAATCTTGCTTTCGGAAGGAAAGTTGAGTTGAAAACGGGTGCTATAGCGGTGTATTTCTGCAGGGAGTGATAGCTCGTGACTCAACAGTATCAAGGTAATATGCTCATCACTATATAAAGCAATTTCTTTTAGCGCACGAACAATGCCTGGCTCATCAAAGTACGCATGAAAATCACAAAGCACATAAATACCGGCTTCGTTTTTTTGTCGAATCGACGCTAGCAATTCTGCTGGCTTTTGTAGTGTTGGCTGGCTATCGGATTGAGCGGCGTGATCGTGAGTGATCACACCATTGGTTAAGCCAGTAATGCAACTCCAACTATAGAGCGAGCGAAAGGTTTTCATTGCCAGCCGCGTGCATAACTCTAGTACGCGCGGCTCTTCATAGGATTCAATAGCAATTAAAGGCGCGCCTTTTTTTACCATCAACTCGATATCGTTAAGTTCTTCCATTTTAGTTTCTTTTTATTATTTGGTTTGAAAATAATATCACACAAGGAACACACAAATCCTAAAAGGCATCACGTCATACTAAACTTAATCAAACATCGAAAAAAGTTTTTCTATAGTGTTTAAGTTCGTTAATAGAGTCACGCACATCATCTAACGCGAGATGCGCTCCTGATTTGGTAAAGCCTTTCATGGCTTCTGGTTTCCAACGGCGCGCCAGCTCTTTAACACTGCTGACATCTAAATTGCGATAGTGAAAATAGTTTTCCAACGCGGGCATATAGTTAGCTAAGAAGCGACGATCTTGGCAAATAGAATTGCCTGACATGGGGGATTTTCCCGCTGGCACCCACTGCGTTAAGAAGTCGATGGTTTGCTGCTCGGCATCGCTTGCACTGACGTTACTATTGCGTACACGCTCAGTGAGGCCAGATTTACCGTGCTGATTAGTATTCCATTCATCCATTCCCGCTAGACGCTCATCGGATTGATGAATAGCTAACATTGGCCCTTCAGCAAGTAGATTAAGGTCACTGTCGGTAACAATTGTCGCTATTTCAATAATGACGTCGTCATTGGGGTATAGCCCCGTCATCTCTAAGTCGATCCAAATCAAGTTATCTTCATGTAGCATATTCGCGTATCATCCTGTTTAACTAGTTAATCTCTATAGTGTTACCGATATATGCCAGTAAATCCAGTTACACGCGTCATAAAACATTCAATAAATGCGGCACAGTGTATTCATGTCGCGCTTTTCTCTCTAGGTGCTTTTAATATGGATGCAATCAATGAGTAAACGTAAAGTCACCCGCAAACAAGCATGGCGTATTGAAAAAGTTCAAGAAGAGCGTGTCGCTAGAGCAGAGCGTAAAAACGCAAAAATTGATGCTGAGGAAAACGACGGCAACTTAGGCCCCGAACAAGAAGGCTTGATAATTGCCCACTACGGGACACAGGTAGAAGTCCAAGCGTTTGATACCGGATCAAGCGATGCTGTCTCTACTGGTATAGACCTTAGCGATGTTGACCGGAACGCTAATGCGCCAAAAAAACGCTGTCATATGCGTACACACTTGGGTTCATTGGTAACAGGGGACCGCGTTGTTTGGCGAGATGCCGACCCTACCGGTGTAGTCGTCGCTGTGCTGCCGCGTAAGTCTGCGCTATCACGCCCTGACCCCCATGGAGATATGAAAACCGTCGCGGCGAATATTGATAACATTTTAGTGGTGGTTGCGCCCTTTCCTCGCCCTCACAGTTTCCTTATCGACCGCTACTTAGTCGCCTCTGAAGCCATAGGCATTAAGCCCGTTATATTGCTCAACAAAGTCGATTTAATTGACGATAAAAACCGTCATATTTTAGATGAGCTGACACAAATGTATTGTAAGCTCGGCTACCAAGTACTCAATGCTTCGACAGTATCTACCGAAAAAGACGATGGTTTGTTAGAACTAAGAGAGTTTCTACAGGGTAAAACCACAGTATTTGTTGGGCAATCTGGCGTAGGTAAGTCTTCACTAATCAACAAGTTATTACCCGGCCAAAACTTACGGGTTGGCGGCTTAACCGCTGCGACACAACGTGGTACGCACACCACGACAACTGCGCAACTATTCCACTTTCCATCGATAGAAGGTAAGAATGGAGGTCAATTGATCGACTCCCCGGGGATTCGGGAGTTTGGTTTATGGCATATGGATGAGTCAACTATATTAGAAGGCTTTATTGAGATGCGCGAATATCTGGGCATGTGTAAATTTCGTGACTGCCAACACCGACATGAACCTAAATGCGCCATTTTAGAGGCACATGCAGAAGGAAAAATAAGCGACCGACGAATGGAAAGCTATTTAACGTTGCGAGACACTATTATCGATACCTAAGACCAATGTCGACACTATATAAAGTCAATGATCATTAAGGCAAGAAAAGTCCTCTGTATCGCCAGTTATAGACTATATTTACAAGGTATTCCTCGAATAAATACCGAAAAATATGGGCAAAATTATCAACAATACATTCTCAGATGAGCAGACGACCAACGGCCAACCACAGAGTCATCACGCGGCTCAACCGTCGCTAACCAAGGCTGCCAGTCCCGACAGCAATCATCGGGCAAGCAATAGCCCTGCCAACAACAGCGAGGCTCGCTTAGCCATTTGGCTGAAAAAATTACCCCAAAACCCGCTACCTATCAATAAGGTCATCGCACGTGAGGTGTTAGGGAAGCTCAATGATGACAGCTGTGATTCACCAAGCCTAGCTCAAAGCATTCAAAAAGATCCTTTATTGTGTTTAAAGCTTTACCACTGTACCGAGGAAAAACTAGCAGGCAAAGAGGGGGACATACAGCATTTAGTGCATTTAATTGGTCTAATTGGGCTCGATAAGATCAAACACGTCGTCGTTAGTAGCCGTAAGATAGCCACGCCACCGGATGGCTTTAAAGAAATACTTTCCGCTAGTTTATTCGCTGCACAGCTAGCCTCAACATTACTCAACAAAAGACATAACGCGACTAGCGACCGTTTTTTCTTGCCCACGCTATTTTTTAATTCGCCTTTGTGGCTAATGTGGATCGCCGCCCCAAAAACCATGTCGCAAGGACAAACGCTCGCGAGTAAAAAGCAACAATCTTATATTGCGCTTAGCGTAAAAAAATTAGGCTTTAGGCTGCCGGATCTCATCGAAAAGTCCGATAAATTTATTTTATTACCGAAGCTCACTTTAGACGCCCTAGCGATTAATCCGACAAAGAACGTCAATTTTTGGGCAAAAGCGCATCACTTAAGTGATGCGAAACTCTCTCAATGGTTTGCACAAGACAAAACTGCACGTAATTTATTTTACAGTGTGCAATCCGGTATCTATTTGATTAACCAATATGTCATTTCCGTATACCTTGACTGGAATGGCAAACATATTCAACGCTATGGTCGGTTACTGTGCCGCCACTTAGGCATCGATGAAGACGAGCTGAACAACTGTGTAATCAATTTGGCTATCAACACGCCTTTACCTTCCTTATTCCAAGGTTTGCTCGCGCCCATTAACCGTGTTCGGGGATTACATCGAGACCCCCTTTTTCCAGCTAGCCATCTGCACTCATCATCAGCCATTCAACCGGAAGTAATTAACGCGTGGAGAGAAAAAATTAGCCAAAGTAATAATGTGGATACCGCATTAGAAATTACATTAAATGCCCTTACCTACGGTATTGGCGTCGAGCATTGCGTCATCATGGAGGTAGATGAGCACGACATTCATACACAGAACTGCTCTGGATTTAACGATAATACGGACATCAAAAGGTTTCATTCAGACTGGCATACTGAAAAAAACCTCTTCCAAAAAATGATTCAAAAACCTTGCTGTATTTCAGTCTCTTCAAATGATTTACCTAAAGTCACCGCTAAAATGCCGAAAACATTCACCCAATATTGTGAGATACAAACCTGTGGCCTTCTATCTGTATTTTATCAAAAAAAGCCCAAGGCGCTTATTTATTGTGACCACAGCCATTGGGACAAAGATAAGCACTTACACTTTAAAGCCGTAGGTAAAACCTTATCGAATACCTTAAATCACTTGCAACAATAGGGTCTATCTGTTTTTATTTCTGTTCCCGATGAGCCTCCATAAAATCTAAGGTATACTATCCCGATTACTTTTATACGACGATTCTATAATCATCACCTTTATTGAAATTCTTACACTAGCGGTTCTTATGAAAAATTTTTGCTTTATCGCCCTACAATACTTACTTCCTCAACATGTATTATCTCGCTTAGCAGGCTTTTTGGCTGAAACCAAAATCACATGGATCAAACAAGCCTTTATCGATTGGTTTATTCAACGCTACAACGTCGACATGAGCATTGCTGCAGAACCTAATGCAAGTACTTATCAAAACTTTAATGAGTTTTTTACTCGCCCACTAGCCAATGGTCAACGTCCAATTACCGAGGACACTAACGCTATTGCTTGTCCTGCAGACGGTTGTATCAGTCAGATTGGCTCGATTAATAACGGGCATATATTTCAGGCTAAAGGACAAGAATATAGCCTTTTAGAGTTGGTCGGTGGAGATGTCGATATTGCGAAGCAATTCGTAGGTGGCAGTTTTGCAACCGTATATTTATCGCCTAAAGATTATCACCGAGTCCATATGCCGCTAGGGGGCACGCTACAAACAATGACGCATGTTCCTGGTAATTTATTTTCGGTGAATGAGACAACCGC
>JBLHVA010000098.1:0-6754 GCA_047630005.1 Candidatus Endobugula sp.
GCACAATATTTATTAACCGCGGGCGAACTATTAATTGATGACCTTACTTGGATGACTTCACAGTGGCAAGATAATGGTGAAGCACGTTTATCGTTACTCGCCGATGAAGAAGCAGGCATTCGCAGTATGCTGATTGGCATGGGCAGCCTTTCCTATGGAGAATTAGCGGGTGAGCGTATTAAACTAGGCGTTTTATTACACGATCCAGAAGAGGAACATGATTGTTTCAGCGATAACACTCACAACTCTCATTATTATGATATTTTAGGCATTCAAAACGTTTACCTAGGCCAATATAAAACGGTATCAGGCGAGACGCTAACAGGGGCAAGCTTATCTAATTTAGTCGCAACTAAAAATGCGGCGACTGACAGTGCTCTACAACAGACAATCACTGCATCACTACAAGCGGCAAAGGTGGTTGTCGATAGCGCAGAAATAAATAACGTCGCTTACGACCAACTCATTGCCGAAGGTAATACTGAAGGCAATGCAAAGGTCATGGGAATTGTTGATGCCTTATTAGATCAAACACAAGCGATAGAAAAAGCAGTCACCGCATTAGACATTACACTTGTGGAATTTGAAGGATCTGATTCTTTAGATTCGCCTAATACTGTATTTCAATAAGCAGGTATACTTCATTACGCTCTCTCTTAACACTCTTTATTAACAGACAGAGAGTAACACCAATAACACGGTATCTCTTTGAGCTGCCGTGTTATTCATTTTTATAAGATCATTATAATGCTTATTTTTACACAAGCTATTCGAACGGCTACGTTGATCACTGCACTGCTAATATCAAGCTTAAGTACTCTATCCACGGCAGCCCCCAACGACATTACTCGACCAACAAGCGATTTCACAAAAGCAGAAACCTACGAAGCGTTACCTGCTGGCGCACTCACACATAAGAAACGCGTTAACGCGAATGCGTTTTCACATAGCTCAGAAAACATGAGCTTTGAAAGAAAACTAGACTTTGCTTTAGGTAATGCATTATTTAAAAAAATATGGGTGTCGTCTCCCTCATCTACTCAATCTAGCGATGGTCTAGGCCCATTGTTTAATTCCCGCGCCTGCCAACGTTGCCATATAAAAGATGGCCGCGGTCACCCTCCTACTAACGCCGACGACAACCGTATATCCATGTTGTTGCGCTTAGGTATACCGCCACAAAATGCTCAGCAGCAACAGCTTATTAGTCGATCAATGAACAATACCATCGCCGAACCGACTTACGGCGGCCAGTTACAAGATCACTCGGTTGCGGGACTCCACTCTGAAGGCGAGTTCGTTATTGAATATACAGAAGATGTCATTGAATTGAATGGCGGTGAACTTGCGTTACTACGTAAACCGCAATACCGTCTCACTAACTTACATTACGGAGCACCGCATAAAGCATTAATGATATCACCCCGTATTGCACCTCAAATGATAGGGTTAGGCTTATTAGAAGCGATTAACGAAAAAGATATACTGCAACAAGCCGACCCCAACGATAACAATAACGACGGCATTTCTGGTAAAGCACAACGGGTGTGGAGCCACGAATATAACAAAGTCATGCTGGGTCGCTTCGGCCATAAAGCAGGTATGCCTACATTAAATCAACAAAACCAAGCCGCCTTTAATGGTGACATAGGATTAGCAACGCCATTATTCCCAGCCGCCGCCGGTGACTGTACCAATAAACAAGCTAACTGCCAGCAATCACCACACGGGTTATCACCACAGCATGATGATTTGGAAGTCTCACAAAAAATGACGGACTTAGTACTGCATTATTCTAGAAATCTTGCTGTACCTGCAAGAAGACATGTGAGTAAACCTGATGTATTAGCAGGCAAAGCCTTATTTTATAACAGTGGTTGTATAGACTGCCATACACCAAAATATATTACACCGAAAAAAACACTCGCTATAGAACAAGCCTATCAACTGATTTGGCCTTACACCGACTTACTGTTACATGATATGGGAGAAGGTTTAGCTGATAATTTTTCTGAAGCAAAAGCTAATGGCCAAGAATGGCGAACACCTCCTTTATGGGGTATCGGTTTAACACCGGTGGTGAACGGGCATAGCTTATTTTTACACGACGGACGAGCAAGAAATTTATTAGAGGCGGTGTTATGGCATGGCGGCGAAGCTAAAGCATCTAAAAACAAAGTCGTACTCATGGAGCCTAATGAACGCAAACAATTATTACAATTTATTGAATCGTTATAAGTTACATCGCTATAAAGAGAATCATTATGCCTCCTATCGTTAAATTATTGCGTACCGTCATCAATTTTTTCATTGTTATCTTTATTGGAATTTTTTTTAGTTCGACGGCACACTCCAACCAAGAAAAATCATCATGGGAAACGAACCATCTCACTCTTGTGCAACAACATATTGTACCAAGCTATCATGCGCTACTAAGCCATTCAACACAGCTACAAAATGCTATTGCTTTACACTGTGAAAACTTATCAGCCGGAGTACACAACGACCAACAGCAAGTACAGATAAAACAAATTTTTAAAAACCTTTACATTCACTGGGCAAAGGTTCAACCAATTAACTTTGGCCCGATTACGTATCTAAAAAGGCAAGTACGCATGCAATACTGGCCAGACAAACATAATGTGGGCGGCAAGCAGCTTGCACGACTATTACGAAATAACAGTGCTATCACGCTAAAAAATCTACAGAAAAAAAGCGTGGCAGTACAAGGTTTACCCGCATTAGAAAAAATAATTTACGCTAAAGATTCTATCACCAGCATTAATTGCTCACTAGCACATCGCATCAGCAAAAACATCGAAAGTATCGCGCAAGAAACCTATGACGGATGGACACAGCTTCCAGCCTTATTCATGAACGATTTTTTACCCGAAAATTACGATTACGGCACATATTCTTCCACCAAAGAGATCACCGCTATTCTCGCCAAAAGCATGACCCATTACTTAGAATTAATAGAGAAGGAGAAGTTAAAGGCGCTCGCAAACAACAATAACATCAAGCCCAACCACAGAAAGTTAGAAGCATGGAGAAGTGGTGTTTCAGCACAATTGATTTATGCCAATATACAAACGATAGAACAAATATATTTATCAGTTTTTTCCACACCTATCATGCTAAAAAACAAAACTTTAGATCAGAAAATAAAAAATGAATTCATTACTCTTACTAAAAAAATATCTATATTAAACACTTCTCTATACGAAGAGATTCAAGCAGAACAAAAAAACATCATGCACTGGAGAGAGAACATACAACATTTACAAAAACTGGCCCATCAAGCATTAACAAAAGAGCTTGGATTAACATTCACTTTTAACTCTTTAGATGGCGATTAACGTAAAAATGAATCGCCGAGAATTTTTATGCTATAGCTCTGCAGGCATTATCAGTGGCTATGGATCGACATTGATGGGGGCATCGTTATTCGAAAACAATCCATCCTTCACTACCGTCAGCGCATCATCAAACAATCTTGGAGAA
This sequence comes from Candidatus Endobugula sp., assembly GCA_047630005.1. Taxonomy (GTDB): domain Bacteria; phylum Pseudomonadota; class Gammaproteobacteria; order Pseudomonadales; family Cellvibrionaceae; genus Endobugula. Next base: position 3,505 of record JBLHVA010000098.1, read on the forward strand.
TATTTTTTAACTGCACTCAATGATAAAAATCATATTTTATTTCGACATCAACTGCCATTTAGAGGGCATGCAGTAGCTATCAGTCATCGTCACCAACGTATTTTTTGTATTAGTCGGCGGCCAAAAAGTACAATCAATATTGTTGATTTTTCAGGAAATCTCGCACAACACATAACCATTCCCCCAGAAAGGCACCTGTATGGTCATGCCATTTGCGACAACAGTGGCGAATACTTATACACAACAGAAAACAACATCCGCGATGGCAGCGGACGAATTAGTATCTGGGATATACGTAACCAAACGACATTACTAACGACTCTTTCCAGCTACGGCATCGGCCCTCACGACATTACTCTCTCACATGACCAACAATATCTTATCGTCGCTAATGGTGGCATTCACACACATCCCCAAAGCGGTAGAAAAAAACTTAATCTAGACACCATGTCTCCCTCTCTTGTGTTTATTGATCGTTTTACTGGCAAGCTGCATAAATATTTGCAACTACCTCCACACTGTCAACACAACAGTATTCGTCACCTCGCTATCGATTTTCAAGGCAATGTTTTTATTGCCTTACAAAATCAACTCAAGAGCAACCCGAACGAAGTATTGTTAGCACGCTACGACAAAAAAGAAAGCAGGTTAATACCACTCCAAGTGCCTGCTCACTTGGCTACTCGCCTGCAAGGGTATATTGGCTCTATAGCAATAGATCACTCACAATCGATCATTGGCGCAACGTCTCCACGAGGCAACTGTGTGCTTTTTTATAGCGTTTCTGGTGATTTTTTATACCATCTAGACAGCAGGGATGTATGTGGGATACAAGCAGGTAATACCGCAGGTGAATTTATATTCAGCAATGGTAAAGGGGAGATAATACATTGCTTAGCCAGTAAAACACTATCGACGTTATCTACTCAACAATGTAAAAACATTTACTGGGATAATCATCTCACTCTTATATGAGGACAAGCCTTTACACCGTCTAAGAGGTAAGTTAATACACAGTTTTATTTCGTGTATTTTTAAAATAATCCCCTACCGGTACAAACATTTCATTACTACTATCACTGACTTCGAGGCCAATCATTTCGTCGTAGGGACTCTTATGAGAGAGATACATGCCATGCACAATGAAAGGCGTCAGTAACTCCTGAATAGCGACAATGCTGCGCCGTGTCAGTGCTTTTTGGGGCTTTTCTAAAACATAATACTGCTGCTGATCAACTTCAATAACTAATCGGTATAAGGCTTGCTCTAGCGACTCGATGATAACCTTATCTATCGCGGAGAAGCGGGATAACTCTGTTAACAACACGGGCTTTTTGATCATACTCATAACAACCTACTATAGACATAAAAAGACGTTAAACATTCGGATATAGAACATACATTCACCCGTATTTGTACGGAAAACACTTATCAAAAGATTGTTTTTTCTATAATTCCATTAAAAACACCGCTTTATCGAAACCGTCATCATAATGTCACTTGACCTATGGCAATATATGCGCATAATCAATAGTAACAACACATATCCTAAACCGCAGGTGTCAGCACAAACTATGCCTGTGTTTCCGAAAGGTGCGTCGCTTGTTTATGCCTGAAGTTCTATCTATCAAGAATAATTTTCTGCTCTTAGCAACAAACCTTTTCGCCTTTATTTTTTTACACTCCTTTCCTATTCTTTTTTTAATCGTTTCGCTCAAGAAGAGAAGCGTAGTGCCGAACAATTTATTCTTTCTATTTATTCCATTTTTTATCAGGCCTACCTTTATCCGACTTATTCTTATTACTGCTGGAGTATCACCATGGAAAAATTTTACATTTTAGACACCAATGTATTGCTTCATGATCCCATGGCAATTCATGCGTTTGCAGAGCATCACGTGGTTATTCCAATGACGGTGTTAGAAGAACTCGATATTATTAAAGACAGAAAAGATAAAGAGGTCAGCCGAGAAGCCAGGATTGCCATTAATAATATAGAAAAAATTGTCGGCAGTGCCACGCCAAAAGAAATACAAAATGGCGTACCTATCACTACACAAGACACACAAAGAGCTATCGGGTCGCTGTCTATCTATGTCGATCAGCGCATTAAAAATGACGACAACATTCCTTACTTAAGCATTAATACGCAGCACGCAAACGACAATAGAATTATCAATGTGGCACTTAACTTACAGATGGAAAATGTAGGCTCTACGGTTTGCCTCGTAACAAAAGATATCAATATGCGCCTAAAAGCAAAGGGCTCTGGCTTGCATATCGTTGAAGATTATCGAAATGATCGGGTGATTGATGATCTGGATCTACTGGCGCAAGGGTATGACACCATCGACATGCCATTTTGGGAGTTTGTCGGCGGTGCTGACTCAGGCAATCATAATGTTAGCACTGCTAATTTAGGTGGTGATACAGTGCACTGCATTGATAGAAGCATTTTCCCGCATGCTTACCCCACACAATTTATTCTCGATAACAAAAATTTTATTGGGTTAATTACTAAAATGGACGACAAACACATCCATTTATTGGATTTAAATAAACAACATTTAATGAATCAAAATTATTGGGGGGTAAGACCTCGAAACATTGAACAAGCAATGAGTTTCTTTTTGCTCAATTACGACGATGCCGACATGACGGTGTTAACCGGCCCTGCGGGATCAGGAAAAACCTTACTCGCACTGGCTCATGGTTTACACGCCATCATCGAAGAAAAACGCTTTAATAAATTAATTGTGGCTCGATCCACCACTCCTATGGCGGAAGATATTGGTTTTTTACCGGGAACCGAAGAAGAAAAAATGGCACCGTGGCTAGCGGCTTTTGATGATAATTTAGAGGTGCTACACGGCAACGACGAACACAGTATGAGCAGTATTGATTACGTGAAAGAAAAAGCTAACATCCAATTTAAATCACTCAACTTTATGCGCGGCCGCTCGTTCAATAATGCCTATATTATTATTGATGAAAGCCAAGGTTTAACACAATTCCAGTTAAAATCGATTATTACTCGCGTGGGAATGAACTCAAAAATTGTTGTGCTGGGTAACTTAGCCCAAATCGACAACAAATATATTACTCCTCTCACATCTGGCTTAACCTACCTAGTCGAAAAAAGTAAAGATTACCAGCATGCAGGCATCATGCATGTTAACGGTATCGAGAGAAGCCGTTTAGCCGAATTTGCTGAAGAAAACTTGTAACACTAGAGCCCGAAAACCTTCTA